>JALHSU010000246.1 GCA_022865345.1 Candidatus Zixiibacteriota bacterium | reverse complement strand
TTTTGAGCTGAAAAAAGAGCTGCTGGAGCTTCGGGAGTTTCTGGAAAATTTCGATCAGAGAATTTCCGGGCTGGAATCCAGGCTCTTGAAAGCTCAGGAGAAAGAGGAAGAGGAGATAGATTTAAAAGGGGAGCTTTCCAGAATCAGGCAGGAAATAGAGTTTATGAGAAGTCTTCTGACCCTGGCTTTAGAAGAAGATAAAAGATTTCCGCCGGAATGAATTTTAAAAAGGTTCAAAGGTTTAAGGGTTCAAGAGTTCAAGGGTTAGAAGAAAAAAAACTCATCCTAGCCCTCTCCTAAAAGGTGAGGGAATTTACTCCCCTCCCCTTGAGGGGAGAGATGGGGAGGGGTCAATTCGTAGGGCAAGGCTTCAGCCTTGCTTTTTTTTGGCAGAGCTTCCTCATAACTTCCATTTCATATGGAAACCTGAAGGTTTCCGCTACATTCGGGACCTCACCCTAACCCTCTATTATCCTACGGATCCGTTTCAAGGACGAGAATAGAGAATCTCCGCACCTTCCCTTGAGCAAAGGAGATTGACGGCTAAAATATTTTGTTGACAACTGCTGGATGGAATATTAAATTCGGTTTGATTTTTTGTGTCCTTTACTCGTAATCTATTTCGATATATACCTGTAAGGGCACAGATTGAAGGTGTAAAAGAAAAAAATACCAAGTTTTTTGTTATACTTGCCGAGGTAGCTCAGTTGGTAGAGCAACGGACTGAAAATCCGTGTGTCGACAGTTCGATTCTGCCCCTCGGCATTTAATTCTGTTTAGAAGGTTTAAAAGATTAGAAGTTTAGTTCTTAATCCTTGAACCTTTGAACTCTTGAACTTTTGAACCTTTCTTTCCGCCACCGTAGCTCAGATGGTAGAGCAGCTGATTCGTAATCAGCCGGTCACCCGTTCGATTCGGGTCGGTGGCTCTGCTTCGCAGGTGGTTGGTTCATGGAGGATAGTTCATGGTAGGGGCGACCCGTCAAGTCGCCCTGTTTTTTTTCTCATCTTATAAATTTCCTGGTTAAGATTACAATAAATACAGCTAAAAGAACCCACCCCAAAACACCCTCAATCATAGAAAGCGTTCTAAATTTGAAGAGCTTGATTCTTCTTGTATTTATAAGATATTTATCTGTTGGATTCCAGTTCGAAACAACTCCAATAATGAAAGTATGGACACTGAAATAAAGTGCATTATAAAATCTTTTCCAAAAACTATTTGGTACATCTTGAGATAACCTTCGCATTCTTTGATACCAGAATTGTCTTTCAATTTCCTTGATGGCATAAGGTTTGGAGTAAAACAGCGCAAAGATTATAACAATAATTATACTCAAATACAATGTGTTTAAAGGTTTCACACCATATCCAAAAGGCATTTTAAACAACCAGTATTCGAGATATCTGAGAAGCTTAGGTTTTTCCATTCTTTCTTGGTCTTTTAAAAATAAATAAACACCATCAGCATCATCTAACATTCTTTGCTCTTCAAACAATTTCATGAGTCCATAATTTGCACTTCGTTCATAAACAAGATGACCTTCAAGCTGCTTCCAGGATATAAGGATTTTTTTTAACTCTTGTGGGATCAAGAGTACTACTCTGCTAAAGGTAGCCCACCTAAAGTCAGCATACCCGCCAAAATTAGTATTGTCGAAATAAACATCTCCTTTAAAATGGGTTCTGATAAACCAAGCACCCCAAGCAGTAATAGGAATACCACGCCAATGCTCGGGACCAAGTCTACCAAGGAATTCTAATTGTCTAAAGCGAATGGTTTGCTGATAATCTGTGGGAAAATTTACTAATGAGAAATTAACCTCTTCATTAAAAATAGTCCAAGAGAAATTAGCCCAGCGGCTAAAGCGGGCCTTTTCGAAGAGGGCTGCTTGGCCAAAAGTACAACCTGAAAAAGAAGCTATTTCAAAAACAGTCCCACTAAAGGTAGCGTCCTTACCGAATGTTACATAATAAAAGCTAACAGCTCTATTTAGACTATCATCAAAGAAATTCATTTTCTCTATAAAATAGCAATATTGGAAATCAATTGTATCAGAGAAAATACTGTGACGTATATCTATGTAACTAGTTATTGTGTCAGCCCTTTCTTCAGTGCCTGTTTTTATAAGAGGGCCTAAGATTTTACAATCACGAATTATGATCGAATCTCCGCGGTCGATTGCAGCGATTATGCTATCTGCCAAAACTATGGAACTAGGTTTAGGTCTGAAAACGCCTGCTTCTGTGATTAAACCATGATATGCCATACAAAAAAGAATAATGAGTACCTGTAGTAGTAATTTTCTATACATTTTTAAACCTCCCATTGTTATAATATTTCTAAGATGCTCAATCTAAGAGTGAATGGTTAAATTTGGACAAAATTTACAAAAAGTCAAAGGAAATCTGAAAAATGCAGGTAAGAGTCAAGCGGCTAAAGTCTAATGGCTTTAAAAACAGTGGTCAGTGTTGGGGTTGATCCCTATGGTACCCCGTTTTTTTGGTAGTGTCCGACGTTTCTGTCGGACGCTGCGAATTGTCGGTCTATACAAGACTTGAATTGTCCGATTCGGATCAACTAAATCACAAGGTCAAAGAGAATAAAAAAAAGATTATCAAACAAAATCTCGACAGAGTATGTATAATACCTGAAGAAAAAATTAAAAAAATCCTTGACAAGGATAAGTCTAAACATTATAATAGGTTTGCCGATAGAGACATTGGGAGTTTAGATTAACTCCACTGTCAAAAAGGATAAAGACTTGCGAGAAAAAAAGGATTCTTTGAAAATTTTTGAAAAATTTCCTTGACAGTTATCGCAAATAGGCTATATTGAATGTCTGCCTGAAAGCGATAGTTAAAGGCAGACATTTTTTTCGCTGTAAAAATCTGTTCTTTGAAAATTAAATAGCGTGCATAGGTTTGAAGAAGAAGATGCGGGTCTTCGATTTCGAACAATAGAAGCTTTTTAGCTTCGTTAATGAGCTATTAATGGAGAGTTTGATCCTGGCTCAGAACGAACGCTGGCGGCGTGCCTCATACATGCAAGTCGTGCGTGAAACCTCTGTAGCAATACGGAGGCGTAAAGCGGCGAACGGGTGAGTAACACGTGGGCAATTTGCCTCGAAGCTGGGGATAAGCCCTCGAAAGGGGGTCTAATACCGAATAACATCCCGGGATGGCATCATTCCGGGATCAAAGGTTCGCAAGAATCGCTTTGAGATGAGCCCGCGGTCCATTAGCTTGTTGGTGAGATAAAAGCCCACCAAGGCTATGATGGATAGCCGACCTGAGAGGGTGTTCGGCCACACTGGGACTGAGATACGGCCCAGACTCCTACGGGAGGCAGCAGTCGGGAATATTGCGCAATGGTCAAATGACTGACGCAGCAACGCCGCGTGGAGGATGAAGTTCTTCGGAATGTAAACTCCTGTCAGAGGGGAAGAATGT
>JALHSU010000245.1 GCA_022865345.1 Candidatus Zixiibacteriota bacterium | reverse complement strand
CTACAGAATCTATGTAGACAATCTTATTAAACCTGAAAAGCTAACCTCACCCGAAAAAGAGAAAATCAAAAAGGATCTATTTTCCGACTACACTGCGATAGATGACCTGCTGGCGCAGACCTCAAGGATTTTGGGCAGAACATCAAGTTTGCTCGGGGTGACTATTGCTCCTCACTTAGAGTCGGAGATTTTGACCCGGATTGATCTATTATCTCTTGCAGAAAAAAGGCTGCTTGTGGTTTTAGCTGCAAAATCGGGAATAGTCAAAAGCATTATCCTGGAAATTGATTCTGGGATAAAGCCGGAAGCCTTGCAGGAGACCGAAAGGATATTGAATCAAAGGCTTTCCGGTCTCAGTCTCAAAGATATTATGAACTCCGCGGAGAAAAGACTCAAAGACAGCTACACGGCTAAGCCCAGCCTGATCAAGCTTTTCTTAGACTCGACTGATAACCTGCTCAGTTTCCAGGAAGAAGATAAAGTATATCTGAGCGAACCGAATAAGCTTTTAGATCAGCCGGAGTTCAAGGAGTGGGGCAGGTTATCCGCTTTTGCCCGGTTGATGGAAAACAAAAGATTCTGGTTAAGGATGATAAGCGATAGGGGTGTAAGCGAAGGCGTCAGCGTTGCCATCGGCAGCGAGTTAGGCAAACGGGAGATAGAGGCTTGCAGTCTTATCTGCTGTGCTTACGGGAAAGGAAGTCTCAAAGGGAACATCGGGCTAATCGGTCCTACCCGGATGAGGTATGCCAGGCTGGTTTCCCTGGTGGATTATACTTCTGCATTATTAGGGGAGGTATTATCTCAATAAAGTTATCGAGGTTTTTGAAGTTTCAGATATTCTGGAGTGTAAATCTTCAGATTTACCCTTGATAAAGCTTTATACCTTGTATTAATACTAAGTCAGGAGGGTTATTTTATTGGCAGAGAAGAATGAAGGAAAAAAGGAAAGAAACTCCATTGACTCCTCAGGAATAGAAAGATATGAAGAAGAGGAGGAGGAATTAGAAGAGAAAAAGGAGATGGAGTTGGAAAAGTCTGAAGCCGGGATTGAGGAAACTAAAGAGGTACAAGTTGATCTTCTGAAAGAACAACTGGAGAAAACCGAGAAAGAGTATAAAGAATTGGAAGACAGATTATTGAGGGTAGCGGCTGAGTTTGACAACTACAAAAAAAGAACTGCCCGTGAGTTTCAATCCATAATCAAAAATGCTAATGAGGAGCTGATCTCCCAGTTAGTCGGGACTCTGGATAATTTTCAGAGGGCATTGGACTCAGCCAAGAATTCAGGCGATTTTGACAGTTTTCATAAAGGGGTGGAGTTGATCTACCAGCATTTCAAAGATATCCTGGGAAAAGAAGGATTGAAAGAGATCAAAGCCATTGGTGAGCCGTTTGACCCGCATCTGCACGAGGCAGTGATGCAGCAGGAAAGCGATAAGTTTGATGATGGAATAGTGATGGATGAGATCAGCAAAGGGTATATGTTGAATGATAAGGTGATTAAGCATTCTAAGGTAATTGTGTCGAAGGGGAGGCCAGAGAAGAAAAGTGGCGAGTGATCAGTGGTCAGTAATTGATAACGGATCACTGGCTACTGGTCATTAAATAGGAAAGTCCACAAAACTAGAATAGAAAGCAATGGGTATTCTGACAGATATTTACAAATTCTTCTTGACCAATGCTAATTTTGCACTTTTTATTGCTACACTACTACTCGTAATGGTGACATTTTTATATGTTCTGTATACAAAGAAAATGGCTGAAATGATGGTTAAGCAAGCAGACGAGACAAAAAAGATGGCTGATATTATGGTTAGAGAATATGAATTAAAAACGTCTCCAGTTATAGAGTTTCAACTAAGACCAAAGACTCCTGGTCAAGTAAATGTATCACTATATAACAGAGGATTCCATACTGTTGAAATTAAGAAGGTCGTATTCGAATGGTGGGATGTCAACAGCCCAGACAAAAAATATGTTAAAGAAAATGAAATAAATAAGATGCTCAACATGGAAGAGCCAATCAAGACCGATTTCGTAATTGATGATGGTGATTTAAAGAATGTTTTCCCTGAGTATGTATATGAGTCAAGAATTGACCTGTTCCGTTTGATTAACGGACTACTTTATGCAAATTGCTTAACTAAAGAAGGCAAAATCCAAAGAGCAGGGGAATTAAAAATTAAAAATCTATGAAATAATTATAGGAGGTTAACAAAAAATGGCAAAAGTTATCGGAATAGATTTAGGGACGACCAATTCCTGCGTGGCGGTGATGGAAGGGGGAGAGCCTAAAGTCATTCCCAATGCTGAAGGGATGAGAACCACTCCTTCGGTCGTAGCCTTCACGAAAACAGGCGAGAGACTG
>JALHSU010000244.1 GCA_022865345.1 Candidatus Zixiibacteriota bacterium | reverse complement strand
CATAGCTTCATCAAAATGTTTTTGAGCTTCCTTGCTTACTCCAAAGGCTGAGATGGGGAGTAAGAATATAAAGATGACAGGTATCAACCAGGTAAATCTACGGGAAATGGACATATCCTCTCCTTTCAAAAAGGTTCAAAGATTGATATTATATACGAAAGTTTAGTTTTAAGCAATTGGATTTTACGATTAAAGATAGAATTTTGGGTGCTGTCGGGAGAAAGGGGTATTAAGATTTAACTTCCGACACTACAATAAGATTTTAATTTAACCAATGGGGATTTGGCAGAAAATCTTTTAAGAGGTGAATTTGAGTAATTGTGGAGGCGGGGTTACCCCGCCTCCACTTAATAAACCTAAAGGTTTATACTCCACAATTTGTTCTTGGAGTGTAAAGCTTCAGCTTTACCTTAATAGTGGACAGATTGCTTTATCCACAAGTTCGCAATGGCCACAAAATGCTAAGGATTTTCTTGACAACTGAATTGGCTGAACATAGATTCAGAGTTGTGATGAAACGAAATTTCCAACTTAACCTTTAAAAATCGAGGGAGGTATGAACTTAGAGCTTAGGAAAATCGACATCTGGTCCTGCATAAAAATATCTTTCATCCTGTACGGGATTTTCGGGTTAGCCATCGGGATATTTTATGCTATTCTTTTGACCTTTTTAGGAGGGATACTGAGCAGTTTTGGAGGAAAAGAGTTTGGCTCTTTCAGCGGGCTTTTCACTGGTTTTCTGGGTGTGTTCATGGCTTTTTTCCTGGCTATTTTTTACGCGGTGATAGGTTCCATTTTCACTGCGATATTCGCTTGGCTCTATAACGTTTTTGCGAAAATAGCAGGAGGTGTCAAGTTCGAGTTTGAAGGTGAGAAGACCGTGCTGAAAAGTGAAGAATCCCAGGCAAGTTTTAAGTATGAATAAAGTCGATAAATGAAGTGTAGGTCAGGAGCCCAGGGCTCCTGACCTGCTTGATTTAAGTTAACCCCAGGATTGAGTCCATAGATAAAGCTTAAAATCTATATTATGAATAACGAAGTAAGAGTAAGGATTGCACCCAGCCCTTCTGGCTATCTGCACGTCGGCACTGCAAGGATGGCGGTTTGTAACTGGCTTTTCGCCAGGCACAACCAGGGGAAGTTCATCCTGAGGATCGAGGATACGGATATTGCCCGCTCTGATCCTCAAATGGTAGAGGTCATCCTTGAGAGCTTAAAATGGCTGGACCTGGACTGGGATGAGGGTCCTTATTATCAATCCCAGAGGATGGAGCTTTATAAGAAATATGCTCAGATTCTTCTCGAAAGAAATAAAGTCTACTTCTGTTACTGCACTCCAGAAACTTTAAAGAGAAAAAGGGAAGAGGCTGCTCAAAAAAAAATAAACTGGGTATATGATCGCACCTGCTTGAAATTATCCGAACAGGAAAAAACTGAATTAGAAAGAAAAAACACACCGAAAGCTGTGCGAATTTTTATTCCGGAAGGGGATACCACCTTTTATGATATAGTCTACAAAGACCTGAAAAAAGAGAACAAAGAACTGGACGATTTCGTAATTTTGCGTTCGGATTTCAGACCCACTTACAATTTTGCCTGCATGGTGGATGATCTGGATATGAAGATTTCTCACGTGATCCGTGGAAATGACCATATCGCCAATACCTTCAAGCAGGTTTTGCTCTATCGAGCTTTGGATGCGGAGATGCCTGCATTTGCTCACCTGCCATTGAACCTGGCAATGGACCGGCAGAAAATCTCCAAGCGAAAGGGAGCAGTGGCGATAACCGACTACAGAGATGCAGGTTTTCTGCCTGAGGTTATGGTCAATTTCCTGGCAATCTCAGGCTGGTCTCCAAAGGATGAAAGGGAGATAATGTTCAGAGAAGAGCTGGTTCAGTCTTTCTCTTTAGAAGGTGTCAGCCAGGCCAACCCGATTTTTGACATGCAGAAATTAGAATGGATGAACGGTGAATATATCCGGGCTTATGATAACGAAAAGCTACTCGACCAGGTAATTCCTTTTCTTGTTCAGGAGAATTTGATAACCTCCGAGATTGGGAAAGAGAAAAGAGAGTGGCTTTTGAAATATATCCCGCTGTTTAAGGAAAGAGCAAAGACTTTGAAGGAATTTGCTGAGAGAGGTAAATACCTTTTTTCGTTTGACTATCAATATGAATCGAAAGCAGTGAGTAAGACCTTCAACTCAGTTGAGGTCGCTGATAGACTGAATAAATTTGCCGAAAGGATATCTTCTTTGGATGATTTCAAAAAAGAAAAAATCGAAGATGCCCTTCGTAAATTAGCAGAGGAGTTGAAAATTGAGCCAGCCCAATTGATTCATGCTATTCGTTTAGCAACCACCGGAGTCTCAGGTGGACCGCCGCTTTTCGATATCTTAGAGCTTTTGGGGAAAGAGGAAGTGATAAGAAGGATTGAAAGGGCAATAGAATTTATTCGGGCAAAGTTTAGTTAAAACTCTTTTCTGATGCATCGGGAATAAGAATTCCCGATGCTCAAAGGTTTGCTTCGGCATTTCCTAAGCTTAATTTTTTCTATCTATAGAAGAATAGCGGAAAAACTATATAGGCTATGAAATTGTTCACCATATGGAATAGAATTGCTGGATACAAGCTATTGAACTTTAAGTAGAGATAGGCAGGAATAAATGACCAGAAGAAGATAAAAACCATCACTCCAGGTCCTAAGAAGATATGAACACTGGTAAAGATCAGAGCTGAAAGAAAAAAAGCAAATATTGGCTTTTTCATTCTTTGCAGGAATGCTGTAAATATATAACCTCTAAAAATAATCTCTTCAACTATAGGGCCGAGGATAACTGCGAAGAGAAGTACCAAAAGGAAATCGAATACAGAAATCAATTTAAGTGGTGTGACTTTTTCAGGTCTCCAGAACATACTTACACTCATAGTTTTCAAAAGAGCTTCAATTGAGGGATATAGAATGAATGCGACAATCACAGCAATTAAGGCGTAACCCAAAGAGGGGAGAGACAACTTACCCTTTAAACCAATGTCTTTTAAATTAAGTCCACGCTCCTTCAGGAGTAAATAAAGAACTCCAACAGCGATGAGTGAGCCTATGCAATAAAGACTGATTGCAAAAATGGAGAAATCACCAATACCCCATTTCAAGACCACTGGTTCAGGGGGTCCCAGGGCGGAAGCAGCGATGATTCCTATAACAAGCGAGCTGAAAATTAGCCCAAACCAGGCTAAACAGATCTCCTTCAAACTTAATTTGATTTTCTGAGGGGTCTGATTCTCCATTCTTGACCTTCCTTGAAATTAGTTACGAAAAATATAAAGGAAGGTTTCATTTAAATTGTTCTTGCTCTCTGGCAGATGTTATCATTTAATCTGCTGGATGATAACATCCAGCGGGAGCGGAAATATCTATGATAGAGGCCAGAGAAAACAGTCGAAATCTATAGTGTCGCTTTTGTCGAATTTTATACCTTCTCTCCTTAACAGTAGATGTAGGTCAGGAGCTTTGTGCTCCTGACACTATACTGGTGTAAAAAAGTTTTTGAACTCACCCCGTTCCCCCTCTCTTAGTAAGAGAGGGGGATTGAAGGGGGTGAGTTTTAATAGACCAAGAAACGTTTGACCTGTAAATCCAATTTGACAACAGATGAATATCAGACTGTATCATATCAGCGATAAGCCAGGGATTAAACTGTTTGATCCTCGACCCGCACCGCACCCGAGTGCCAAGCAAAAAGGCTTGATGGTCTGGGCTATTGATTTTGAGCATCTGCACAATTATCTGCTCCCACGAGATTGCCCCAGAGTGGCCTTTTTTGCCGCACCAAACAGTGCTCCTGAAGATGTAAAGAGGTTAATGGGCGGAACTTCAGCGAAGCATGTTGTAGCCATAGAATCCGGTTGGTTGACTGAGATTCAAAAGCAATGTCTATATCAATATGAGTTCGATCCCAAGGACTTCACCTTGGTTGACGAAGTTGCTGGCTACTGGATTTCACGCAAACCGGCCATCCCCATTGCTGAGGCTAAAATGGATAATATTCTTGCTGCATTATTGGAACATGATGTTGAGCTGCGAATTATGCCGTTCTTGTGGAAGCTGAGAGATGCCGTAATAAATTCCACA
The DNA here is from genome assembly GCA_022865345.1 of Candidatus Zixiibacteriota bacterium. Classification (NCBI taxonomy): domain Bacteria; kingdom Pseudomonadati; phylum Candidatus Zixiibacteriota; species Candidatus Zixiibacteriota bacterium. The sequence goes on along the minus strand of JALHSU010000244.1, from coordinate 36,557 downwards.
CTTGGGTATTCCATCATTCGCATGAACAAAGCTCAGGCTCCGCCGGAAGGCTATGCGGCTTATCACCCATTGCCCTAACTGAGTAATGTAGGTTAGGAGCTCTATGCTTTTGACACTATTCTAATGCAAAAGATTTTTTTGAACTCACCCTAGGTTCCCCCTCTCTTAGTATTAGTAAGAGAGGGGGATTAAGGGGGGTGAGTTTTAGCAGAATAATATTTAAGTCAGGAGCGCGAGACTCCTGAGACACATTAGAACAGGCAAGATGCCTGTTCCACCATATTTAAGATAGCCATTATATTCAGGCTATGCTAACGCAGGCTAAAGCCTGCGGCTACCTTGAAAATGGGGAGTCCAGAGATAACGCTCAAAATCAATTCTATCGTTTTTGTTGAATTTTATACCTTCCTTATGCAATAAGGCTTTTTGAATTTCATAACCATAGTTCGGTTTGAGCGAGATCCTCCCCTGACGGTTTATGACCCTGTGCCAGGGCAATTTATCTCTTGAAGTAGATGAATGCAGAATCCATGTAACCTGACGGGCAGCACGGGGATTACCAGCATAGGCAGCTATTTGACCATAGGTAGCGACTTTGCCACGAGATATCTTCTTGATGATTTCTTTTACTTTCCGGGTGAAAGACAATGCTTCAGATGTTCTTGGTCGAGTTGTCCTCATATTAACTATGCATTGGTTTTTGTGGTCGTCGGGTTCCTGCTCTCGGCGGATGTTGTCATCGCCAATTGCTAAGCTGGATGATAACCCAATGGATCCAAATGGACATCCAGCTTGAGTGGAACATTAGGCACTACCATCTTAGCCTCAACTCTCTTTTCCCTCCAGGTGCAGGCGATGTAGAAATCGATGGGCGACTGGTGCTATGAGTATGGCGGCGGTTGCTAAGAAAACGATTCCGGCAAAAAGCGCGTAGAAAGAGGCAAACAATTTGCCTCCACTGGTATGAAGCTCATTTACCGGACCCATTCCGCCCAGAATCATCGAAGCGTTCAAGAGGGAATCCAGCCAGGGGAGACCTTCGGTAAAATGGTAACCGGCAACGCCAATGAATAACGAAATGAATATCACCAATACTGCCAGAAGCCCATGCCGCAAAAGACGTCGGATAAAAAGATGTTTGGGAAGTAATGGTTGAGAACGGTGTTCAAACATTGATTGTCACCAGTTGGGTTAGGATATTCAGGAGGTCAGTGGTAATATGTATACTTCTGTGTTCCGGGATTTTACTGCTGCTCGTGTCTTTCAAAAAAGCCGTCAATTTCTGGTCGTAATTCAATTCCAATTCTTTCAAAGACATCAAGTAAGTCCTGATATGCACCCGCACCTCCAAGAAAATCCCAAAACTCCTCTGCAACTTTCAACTCGTTATCAAGGTCTAACATTCCTCGCATTGTCCAGCGGTTATAAGGCTGTGGCTCGTAAGGGTTGTAGGGAATAGCGATGAGCGATTGTGCTGTTGCTGTTGGGTCAGTTGCAAGGAGTGCAGCAATCCATTCTAGAAGAGTCCTTTTGTATTCTTTGAAACCACCGACGTTTGGTTTTGCTGTCTTGAGGTCAAAGAGATAGATCGTCCCCTCGTGAGCAACAAGTTTAAGATCGACTTTAGTCAGCTTTACGGTTTTCATTTCTCCTTGTCTGCAAACTGCCCTGATAGCATTGATTTCCGTTGGTTTGTTTGGAGATGAATTAGCCGTTGCTAATCCATCCATGATGTTTTGAATTACTCTATGTGCCTCTGATGAAATTTGTGTTCCTGCTGTCTGGTGTGATGCAGCTGTGGCAAAACGTGATGATGCTAATACTAACGCGACAGGTTCAAAAATACTTGTTCCGAAATTTGTGTTCAGTGAATGGATGAAGGAGAATAAAGCCATTCGGTCACGGCCAAGTAGCCGCGTGTGAAAAGGCATTGACGCTGGCTCTGGGTTGTAGTTTTGGAACTTATGTCTCAGGCTGTCGCGTAAGACATTCTCAAGATTTGCAATCTGTTGTGGAGATAGAGCCATAACTATAAATTTTCTAATCCTTGAATTAGAGGTAATTGAGCGAAAAATTCATTAGAATGATCACTAATGTTTGTTTCACTCCTTCTGTAATCATAAGTTCCGTCTTTTACGCATCTTGAATGGTAATGAAGTGATTTTTGCTCACTTTCCTTTCCATTAAATTCTATTCCTTTCCAGCTACCATAGTAATTGGAGAATTTACAATTACCATTATCAAAACTCGGACAACCGTTGCACAAATATCTCCCTGAATTTTCATCAAGTTGCTCATTTAAAGTTCCATTTGAGTATGCATTAATTACATAATCACAATAGAGAATGATTTCACCACATTTAGGGCATCTATTGTGCATGTTATTTTCAAGGTCAACAGCAAATGTTGGAACCGAAGTTCTGATTGAAAATTCTCTGCTTTGCCCCTCTTTAGCATAACCCACTTCAATACCATAAATTTCTTTATTGCTCTTAGCTAAAAGAAAATCTGGTGGTGCAATTGGGTTCTTATCTCCAAATAGGCGCTGAATTAGTAAAAGAGGTATTATTATTCCTTTCTTAGTTCGTAATAATTCTGCAAATACTATTAGCTCTTTAGGGCATCCTAATGTTTTAGGGAGAATTGAATCTATGAAAAAATCGAACCTTTTCCAGTTATCATCATTCAACACTGTTTTGCTTTCTTTTAAATCGTTAGCTATAACAGCATCCCCTGGTTTTTCATAAAGTAAATTCCCGTCAATTTCTTCTTCGAGTTTTTCGATGTATAGTTTTCTAATATGGCTATCTACTGTTATTGAATCATAAATTAATAGCTGGTTAACAGAATACAAAATAAGTTTGAGAAAATTCTTAAAATTTTCATCAGATTTTGCTGCATAATAGTATGCCCTACCAGTGAAGATATATTCAATCACATCTCCTAATATCATTTGACGAGCTAATTTAATATTACCTGAGGGTTGTTTCCCTCCAGCATATAACTCTCTTGATATCTCCGAGTAAACTGGTCTAAATTCATCCGAATTTAGAATGGTTTCTATCCTTTGATATTCATCGTGATTTTCAGAGAACACTCTGTCAAGACATATCAAATGGTGAATAGAAACACCAAGTTTCTCAAGTAATAATTTCATTATTTCTTCTTTATATGAAAAATGGTTTCTGAATATGCACCTTTATCTTTTTCGGTGCGGTTTAATACTGGTCGCTTGTATTGATTAACGATTTGCATTCCCGCATTTTCGGCAATCTTTGGGTACATATTGTATTTATCATTTGCCACGAGGAAAATGTCGTAATCTTCTACTAAAAACTTTTTGCAGTTGTTTAGGACTTCTGTTATTCCTTCAATGTAGCTTTGCTTTGATTCTCTACTTTGTCCTTTACAAAGAGGACCAATCTCAAGTTCATCCTTGCGTTTAAAGCCAAATAGGTCATAAGCATAAGCATGTTGTTCGTGATAGTCAATCAAACCTACGTATGGTGGACTTGAAAATATTCCTTTGATTTTTTGCTTTCTCGCTAATTCAGCGAAGGTTAGATTCTTCTTTCCAAGTTCCTTGAAAATGTCAATTGACCGGCTGTCTCCTGTTAAACAAACCTGAAAAGTTTGTGTCCTCAATCTATCGAACTGAAAGAGGCGTTTAACAGTGTCTTTCGTGTATGTTTCCCACCATTTTAGAATTGAGAAAAGAGGTTTGCACATTTTACCGTGTTTAGAACAGTAATATGTTGCTGTTATCGGTTCTATTAAAGTAGCAAGGTCCGCATGAGTGGTTGCTCTACAAGAGCGAATAGTTCTGCTCAGGATGATGCTGATGATTTTTTTTGTGTTAGCATTTTTAATTTTTTTGATTTCTTCAAATATAAAATGAATTTCGCCTCTGATATGCTGTGAGTACCACTTGTCAAGGAATGTGTCTGTCTTATCTTGTCTTAATTTGATTTTGTAATCTTTTACAAGTTTGTTGAATGTTGGTAAAAACTCTTTTTCCTTTTCTGCGCCATATTTATCCTCGTTGATTTCTCCACGCTTCAATCGGTATTTGTAATCAGGGACAGGAAAATGCTTGTTGTTAAACTCGTAGAGTGCTTGCAAGAGTTTTTCCTCAAACTGAAGTGTGTGCGAACTGGAAAGGAATATTTTGAGTGCTTTAGTTATTCTGTCGATTTCGGTTTGAACATCCGCCAGATTGTATTTGGTTACTTTGCAGTTTCCGATTAGTGCATTGAAAGCAGAAACGTCAATTCCAATAGCGTGCATTCCAAGTTCGCAAGATTGCACCATTGTTGTTCCACTACCGGAAAAAGGGTCAAGAACGATATCGCCTTTTTTGAAGTAGGCTTGATTTTTAAAATTGTCAGTATGGCTGTCGAGGAAATACTCTACAAGTTGCGGAATAAATTTGCCCTTGTAAGGATGAAGTCGGTGAACATGCTTTGTTGTTTCAGCTTCTTTGTATTGGTCAAAAGATAAAGCCCAGTTTAAGTCCCTTCCGAGTTGGTCTTTCCATGAAAGTTCTCTATACCCGTTGTAAGATTTGTAGTAGCTGATTAATTCTTGTTTGGAAACCTGGGTCGTTCCATTAAATCCGATTTTCTTTATTCGTCCGTATTGGATGAGATAGGAAATGTTTGCAGGTGTTACAGTCTTCCCCAAATGCCCTGTTGCCCATTGACTAGCTTCCCTTATCGTGAATAATTGATCAGCCTCTGGCATTTTCAACCTATATTTCGAGTAGGTAATCTGACTCTACTACGCGATCTTCACGCAAACTGTCTAGAAATAGATCCAACAGAATCATGCATTTATCTTTTTTACTGTTGGCGTTATTAGAATAAATCAACTATCGATTATTGTCAATATGTTTTTTGCTGTATTGGGAATCGGAATTCCCAAACTCAAAACGCTCCTTGCTACCTGCTCCCTGCTGCTTTTTGCATTTTTGCCCAGGTATCCTGCAATTGGACTGTTCGATTGAATACTAGTTTTTCTCTGGTCGAATCCGGGTCAACACAGAAATAGCCTAAGCGCAAGAACTGGAATTTATCTCCTGGCTTTGCATTTTTCAGGCTGGGTTCAAGTTTGCAGGTGGTCAAGACCTCAAGGGATTTCGGGTTGAGGTTGGTTTTGAAATCCTGTCCATCAGGGACATCATCCGGATCGGAAATCAGGAAAAGATGGTCAAACAAACGTGCTTCAGCTTCAAGAGCGTGCGGAGCGGATACCCAGTGGAGTGTGGATTTTACTTTTCGATCGGATTTTGGTCCCCCACTTTTGGTCTCCGGATCATAAGTACAGTGCAATTCAACTACTTCTCCGTTTTTCTCATCCTTGACTACACGTTCACATTTAATAATGTAAGCATGCTTCAGGCGGACCTCGTTCCCAGGTGAAAGTCGGAAAAATCCTTTTGGCGGAACTTCTCTAAAATCATCCTGCTCGATATACAGCACTCGTGAGAAAGGAAGTTTGCGAGTTCCCATACTTTCATCTTCAGGGTTGTTGACTGCCTCTAACTCCTCAACCTTATCTTCAGGATAATTGTCGATAATTACCTTAAGAGGTCTGAGCACAGCCATTACCCGTGGCGCTCTTTTATTCAAATCCTCACGCAAGCAATGCTCCAGCAGGGCGATATCGACCACGCTGTCTCTCTTTGCTACTCCGATCCGGTCGCAGAAATCGCGAATCGACTCAGGCGTATAACCCCTCCTGCGAAAACCAGAGATGGTGGGCATTCGCGGGTCATTCCAGCCTTTGACATAACTTTCATTTACCAGTTGCAGAAGCTTTCTCTTACTCAGGACTGTATGACTCAAGTTCAATCGAGCGAACTCGATCTGTTGTGGATGATGGATTCCCAATTGCTCAACAAACCAGTCATAAAGGGGGCGATGATCCTCAAATTCAAGTGTGCAAATAGAATGGGTGATCCCTTCGATAGAATCCGACTGCCCATGTGCCCAATCGTACATCGGATAGATGCACCACTTATCTCCTGTTCGGTGATGCGAGGCATGTAAAATGCGGTACATAACCGGATCCCGCATATTCAGATTTCCAGAAGACATATCGATTTTGGCTCGAAGGACTCTGGAGCCATCGGGGAATTCACCCTTCTGCATCCTTTGGAAAAGGTCCAGATTCTCCTCAATTGAACGGTTACGATAAGGGCTTTCCTTTCCCGGCTCAGTTAAAGTGCCCCTGGTCTCCCGGATTTGGTCTGCACTCTGGTCATCAACGTATGCTTTTCCGTTCTTGATTAACTTCAGGGCGAACTCATACAACTTACCGAAATAGTCAGAAGCATAATATTCCCGATCATCCCAGTCGAATCCAAGCCAGCGCACGTCTTCTTTGATCGATTCCACATATTCAACTTCCTCTTTAGTGGGATTGGTGTCATCAAACCTTAAATTGCACAGACCATTATAATCTCTGGCAATGCCGAAATTTAAGCAGATCGATTTGGCATGTCCGATGTGCAAATAACCGTTCGGCTCCGGCGGGAATCGGGTATGCACCCTGCCGCCGTATTTATTGGTCTTCAGGTCCTGGTCGATGATCTCCCGGATGAAATCTTTTTGATGGCTTAAAGGAGGCTTGTTCATATTTTTTGTTTTCCTAAATTGAAAAAGATCGTCTTAGAAAAAAAACTTACTCTTATCAATAAAAATCAATGAGATCTAAATTTTACAGAATATACAAATTTGTTGGAATCAATGCCACTGAAAAATTTGGTGGGTTAAATAATAAAACCGATGAGAGATTTTATCCTGTTCTTAAGCATTAAAAATGCATGGCTGAAACCTTTTCCAGTAATCATCAGGGACTTAACACAACTTGTCCCGGTTGGATGAAATTCCTAACAAGTCTGGACTTTCTCGGTCTTTACGGTTTTATCCAGAGCATTCTCGATCATCTTTTGCAACGTCTCGATGCTGAAAGGCTTGGCAGTAAAACCGGATGCCCCGTTTTCATGTGCCTGTTTTTCCATTTTGGGATTGGCATAAGAGGAGATCATTATGACCGGCACCTGAGGGTATCTATTCTTGATCTCATCCAGCAGGTCGAAACCATTAGGCTTGGGCATTTCCACATCCGTGACTACGCAGTCGACCTTTTCCTCATCCAGCAGTTTTAGCGCGGACTGAGTATCCAGGGCACAGAAGGTTTGATATTTGTACATCTGCAATAGATTACTAAGGAGTTCCAGGATATTCTGGTGGTTATCTACGACTAAGATATTTTTTAACTCTTCCACAAAACCTCCAAGATTATGCTTGACAAAAAAGTTTGAAGTTTTATTTTAAAAAAAGCTCTTTATGGCTGTATATAGTATCGGCAGATACCGATAATTCTTTCACTGGGGGATCGTCCAGAGGCAGGACGTGTGGCTCTGGACCACAAAACCGGGGTTCGAATCCCTGTCCCCCAGTATCGACTTTTTTACGTTGACTTCAAAATCTTTCTTTTCCTTTAACGCTGCCCACAATGAAAGAAGAGAAAAAGTGTGAGTGTATTAAGTGACAGTGGAGAAGCAATGCCAGCATCTCTTTCGATTTCCCCATAGTTATGATAAAGACCTGTAAGCACAAGGTGCCCTAGAATGTAACAGCCTGCTCCTTTGGAATTGTAACCCCTCTCAAATATTTTGCCGCATGCTCAGGAGGGGCAACGTTAATATAGATGCTTGTCCCCATTTCAAATCCCGCTGGTGTGATTAGTCGCGGAACTATTTCTAAATGCCAATGAAAATCCTCGAGCATATCAGAATCACAAGGGGCAGTTAATAGTGCGTAATTATAAGGCGGATCAATAAGCCCATAATAAAGACGCGACATGGTCTCCTTTAAAATTTGGGCAAACTCCATCACTTCAAGTCTGAACATGTCGGCAAAACAAGATCTATGAGTCTTTGGGATAATCCAGGTTTCAAATGGTGAACGAGACGCAAACGGAGTACAAGCAATGAAACCTGTGTTTTCTGTGATCAGGCGTTCTCGAGTTCTTATCTCTTGTTCGATTATATGGCAGTAGACGCATCTGTCTCTATATTCTTTATATTGTTGCACTCCTTTGATTTTTCCCCATACCTTCTGCGGAATGATGGGTGTGGCAACGATCTGAGAATGGGGGTGAGCCAGAGAGCATCCCGCTTCCACTCCGTGGTTTTTAAAGACCAAGATATATTTCAAGCGCGGGTCTTCTCTAAGAACCTTATAACGATTACAATAAGCCATGATCACATCCTCAACCTCTTGCTCTTCCATATGGGAAATGAATTTTCCGTGATCTGGTGTTTCAATAACAACTTCATGGGAACCCACAGCGTCCATCGTGTCATAAATCTCAATGTCTCTTCGATTAAGCTCACCTTCCATATCCAAAGCCGGGAACTTATTAGGGATAACTCTCACTCTCCAACCAGGGGTGTTTGGCTTCGTCTCAGGTTTACGATAGGCAAGAAGCTCCTGAGGGGTGAGCGCTTCATTTCCATAACAGAAAGGACATTTGGCATCATATTTTTGAATCACTCGCATTTTCCTTTCTTGCGCAAAATCTGAAGGCCGTTTTGCTCTTTCTTTAGCCAAAACAACCCACTCTCTGGTCACTATATCTTTTCTTAACTCTGGCATCTACAACCTCCTTTCTGATAGGTTACTTTTTTCTATCACCTCATGAATTCAAGCATACTGGTACCTAAGTCAGGATGATGTTCTGGATAACCTCAGTAGCTATTTTTTTCTCCATTGATTTCAGCTTCTCATTATCGCCAAACGGTGACAGAAAAATTCCAGTAACCTGGATTTTAATTTCGCATTTCAGAAGACACAAACTTTTTGATCTTGAATAGATCTCTAAAATCTCACGACGTTGTTAATCTATTCGGCATCTTGCCGGGTTTATATAGTATCTTGACTAAAAAATTAACCTATATAATCCCTTCCTTATGCCTTAAAGGTCTCGAAAACAAAACCGATAATAAGAGCAAAGGAAAGTTGCTAGGAATGTAAGTATAGTATCTGCTTAATCTTTAAGAGGAAAGGAGGATCTGATTTCATCGAGTCTGCCTTAGAAAGATTATCTATTATGGATTAGAAGCAAGTGAGATATTTGCTCAACAAGATGGGTGGACTTACCTTCAATAATCCAACTAGATTTTCTGCAGGCTTCCGACACTACAAAATGATGTTTTGTCATTAGTTTGTAAAGTAAAAGTAAAACCATAGGGGGGCGGCAGGAGGTGAGAAAGATGAGGAAGTTAATGGTTAGTATGGTTGTGTTGGGGCTTGTGCTTGTCATATGTAATCTGGCGATAGCCGCAAACACCGCTCAGCAAACGGTTACATTTGAGGTCAGTGCCATTAATGAGATTTCCACCAGCGGAAATCCTGGCAACCTGGACGTTAACACTGCAACCGCAGGTTCCCAGCCGGTTGCTGATGCGGATAATACCACAACCTGGGCTGTGACCACTAATGGAAGCAACAAAAAGATGACCGGGGCAATTAATACCAATATGCCGGCCAATATTACTCTGCAGGTAAACCTGGGAGCTCCAACAGGGGGTTCCAGCAGCGGCTATGTGACTTTGTTGGCTACTGCTGCAGATCTGGTCACGGGGATTAGTACGGTAGTACAGAGTGGCCTGTCAATAACTTATACATTGTCTGCTACAGTCGCTGCTGGCGTGGTAAGCCAGGCACAAAGAACAGTAACACTTACTCTGACAGATGGTTAGTAAGTCAAGGACAAACCTGGGGTGGCTGGGAAGCCAAGCCACCCCACTCATCATTCTTTTAGTGAGATTATTTTTTCTCGTAGGTCTGTTTTTGTTGTTTTTGACTGAGGCTGAAGGGATAGATATATCTGCGACCGGTGGATGGAGTAAAACAGTCAATGAGGCGGATTTGATCTCCGGAGCGGGTAGTAACCTAGTTGACACATATGAAAGCAGCACAAATGCTAGCACCATAAATATCTCTAATTGCATAGACGATCAAGACGAATGGAAAGTAGACGTGAAGAGGGATGATACTGGTAGCTGGCCTATCAGTCTTATACTTTATGTAAGGAGAACCTCAGATGGAACGGGCGGAGGTAGTATATCTGGGGGGCTCTCTTATACTGAAATCAATCCAACAATTGATTCACAATTCTTCGAAGGCCGCGGGGACAGAAACAATATAACTGTTCAATATAAATTAACCGGAATGTCGGTAGGTATTACACCAGGTAACCGTAGCACAACTATTACCTTCACTGTAGTTGATATTCAATAAGGAGGAATAATGAAGAGGATTTCTTGTCTGTTTTTGATTCTCTTTGTTTTAGGCGAGTCTTCTTTTGCAGGTGTTTCGCTGATTGGAGAACTCACACGTGAAAAGACCATGCAACCTGGAGAGAAATTTGAAGGAAAGGTTACTTTAAAGAATACAGGAGAAACTTCCTGGGAGGTGACCATCTATAAGACTGATTATCTGTTCTATGCAGATGGGAGCAACATCTACGGTGAATCGGGAAGAATCCCTCGTTCTAATGCAGGCTGGCTTTCGATAAGCCCAACTCGTCTAACTATCCCACCAAAAGAAATGGCATCGGTCTATTATATCATCGAAGTTCCCCAGCAACCGGACTTGATTGGCACATACTGGAGTATGTTAATGGTAGAACCTACCTCCGAGACAGGTTCAAAAGATATTGAAGATGAAACGGGAAAGGTAAAGTTGGGTATTAAGACTGTATTGCGTTACGGTATTCAGATCGTTACCAATATCGGTGATACCGGAGACCGTAAGATAAAGTTTTTGGATAAGAAGCTAATCAGCCAGGATGGGAGGAGAACTCTTCAAATGGATATTGAGAATATCGGGGAAAGGTGGCTTCGTCCGACTCTCTGGGTAGAGCTTTATGATAAGGGCGGTAAAAATATGGGGCGCTTTGGAAATCGTCAGCTGCGCATCTATCCGGGTTGTTCTATAAGACATAAGATTGATTTAGGCGATGTTCCAATAGGGAAGTATAAAGCCTTGGTGATGGTCGACAACGGAGACGAATATGTCTTCGGTGCCCAATATGATTTAGAAATTGAGCAATGAAAAAGATTTCATTTTTATCTCTTTGTTTTCTTACTCTTTTATTTTCTTTAACCCTGGCTGAAGATAAGAGCCGTGGGGTTAGAGTGAGATCGAGCTCTCCTGAAATCGTGGAGGTGGAACCAGGTAGAATCATTACCGGAAGCTTCCTAATCTCCAACTATACCGGTGAGGAGGAAGACTTCGCCGAAGAACTCAAGCTGCCAGATGGTTGGCAGAAGGTTGCCGCGAACGAATTTTCTTTAAAGCTAAAACCAGAGCAACAACAAGTTCGAGTAGTCGCGTTCTTCGTTCCTCTATCCTCTCCTGCAGGACGCTACCAGATTGGCTATTCGATCAGAAGTCAGAGGGATTATAATATCGCAGACAGCGATAGTATATCGGTTATGGTTTTGCCGGTAGTAAATCTAGAAATCATAGTAGAATCAAGACCCGAAGTCGTGATCGCCGGAGAGGTTTATGAGGTAAGTTTTAGCCTGGTTAACAAAGGCAATGGAAGTAGCAGCATGAAACTCGCTGCAAAATCAAATCCAGCCTTTCCCCTTAAGATGGAACCATCTGAGTTAACTTTGGAAGCTGGAAAGTCCCAATCTATAAAGCTTGAGATAAAGACAGATGAGAAATTAAAACAGAGAATCAAAAATATTGTTGAAATAAAGGTTGAGACCGAAGAATTGAAAAGGGGTGCCACTTCTGCCTGTCAAACGGTATCTGTAGACGTTATTCCTCGGGTAACCGGCGAATTTGACCCTTACCATAAATTACCCATCAAAGTAGCATTAATTGGTGCAGGCCAAGCAGGAAAAGGTGACTTTCAAGCAGAGCTTTCCGGTCGCGGCAGCCTGGATGAAGAGGGTAAAAGAGGGGTTGATTTTCTCTTTCGTTTTCCTGATATCCAAGAGGTCAGCAGATACGGGTACAGAGATGAGTATCGGCTAAGTTACCATCAAAAACATTTAGACCTGCATTTTGGCGACAGGAGTTATTCTCTTTCCCCCTTAACTGAAAGACTAAGCTATGGGAGGGGGGTGGAGGCGAATATTTATCACGGGAAGTTTGGAAGCGGAGCTTTCTATTTGGAGACTAGATGGGGAGAACCAAAGAAAAAGCAAGTGGGAGCCTATCTTACATATCAATTCAATAACAAGCTTCAGATAAAGAGTACCTTCTTGAGCAAAACCACAGGATCAGCCTTTACTTCTAAAGACTATGACTCGAGAATATACAGTATTCAGGCAGAAATGAAGCCAAATCAGGCCTTCGACCTTGACCTGGAGTTTGGTTTCTGCCAAAGTGATAGGGAAGACAAATCTAATGGGTTAGCCTTTAGAATGGCTCTTCAGGGCCAGCTACGTAGCCGGGTCACATACTCTTTTGAAAACATTTATGCGGGATCAAAGTATTTTGGTTACTACAATGATACTGATTATGGTAACGGAACACTAACCTTTCCAATCTACCGTAAACTGCTGGGAAACCTCGGTTTTCGTAGCTATAAGAATAATCTCGAGATTGACTCCACCAGAGGGATAGCTAACCGAGAAAAAGCCTACTGGGCAGGCATGAGATATTCTCTTCCATTCGGGACTCACATTTCTTTGGACCACGAACATTTGATCAGGAAAGATTATCTCTTTCCGGCAAATTACAATTATGAGGAAGAAAAATGGAGATTGGAGCTAGACCAGACGTTTGGCAAATTAAGCCTAAGTACGCAGATCGAAAGAGGGAAATTTGAAGACAAGCTCTTAGCTAAAGGGAGTGATAATTTAGAAAGGTATGGCCTTTATGCCTCTTTTCGTCCGAGTTACATTCACAGCTACAGCCTTTACACCAGAATTGGGCATGGTAGCTTTGCCGGGAGCCCGAAAAGAACGAAAAGCCTCGGTATTTCGAGTTCTTGGAATATTAGGGATATCATTTCTTTTAGCCTTGACTATAGGAAGGAGAAGGCTGGTTCTGAAAGAAGCGAGGAAAGAGACGATATTTTTTCCACTTTTACCTATGCCTTTAAAAATCGCCATGCACTAATTTTTAGAACTCAATGGTCTAAGAGTGGAGAGAACAGAAAGGAAGAGCTCTTGTTTTTTTTGATGTATACCATTCATGGAAAAATACCTGTAAGCAAGAAGAAGAGCACAGGAGTTCTTAAGGGCAGGGTTTATGATGAAGAAAAACCAGGAAGACCACCCATTCCAAAAGTCCTTCTAACAGTTAATGGAGCGACCGCGATCACAGACAATAACGGCGAGTTCATATTTCCTTCACTGGTCCCGGGAGCCCACCGCCTCCAGGTAGAGATGAGCTCAATCGGACTCAATCGAGTCACCAGCGAAAGGCTCCCCATCCTAGTAGAAGTAGAAGGTGGGAAAACCACTGAGATCGAGATTGGTGTGGTGAGCTATTGTACAATCTCAGGCACGGTGGCAGTTTTTGCAAGCGACTCCAATAAAAAGCTGAATCACGAGGATGGTATACCTAACAACAGTCTGTTTTTGGAAGGCTCCGGCGAGGTGAAGGAGAAGGAACTGGGGTTAAAGGGCATTATAGTACAAATTACTAAAGGACAAGAAATTTTACAGCAGGTTACGGATGAAGAAGGTGGGTTTTCCTTTGACAATATGAGATCAGGCAAATGGACTCTGAAAGTCTACAATCAGAACCTGCCGGCCCACCATTATCTGGAGCAGGAGGAGTTCCAAATCGAAATAGGACCAGGGGAAGCGAAAAAAGTTGGAATAAAGGTTTTGCCTAGCCTCCGACCTGTTAAGATTATTGACGAAGGAGAGATTAGTCTACAAAATAAATAGAAATTTAGTGGTACTCTTTGCAGTGTGACCAATTGTTATAGTACTATGCGTTAGCCCCTGAGCCAGGCTCAGGTATGGATAGTCCTATAACTCTAAAAGTTTTAAACCGTTTCGATTCTCTGCCGCCACAATCACTCAAGTCGTCGTGTCATCCAAAGCCAGATGTTTTTCCCTGTACCACCTAATGTCCCTTTCTCTTTAAGCCTGATCAAACTTTAGTCCAGAAGAACCTCTCTTACTGATTTCCCAAATTCTGAGTAAGGTCATTGGTGTTTCACATTGTAGAGTTTAGAATAGATAGAGGCCTTCTTCTCGACGTTGAGAAAGAACCGCAGAATACTCAAAGGTTTTCTCTTTATATCCCAATTGAGTTTGATGGGGAGGTCGTCTTTTTGCTAATATCGTTATTCTATCGATAGAGATATCTATTGTGATGGATAGGTAACCCTTTCTGATCTGGTTTATTTGGTTGCGTCTCTTTTTAAAGATTGTCCAACGCAAGTTTGCTAACAGTGCTAAAAATCAAGTAAAGAACCCCGAAAACCTTCCTTTTGTGATAACACAAAAGTTCGAATCTCGTCCTTCAGGGGACGCATTTGAAGACCCGATTTTTTTCTGACCTAATCTCAAATAGTTGCTATATTAGCGGCAACGAACTGGGGATTTTGAACTAAAAAAGTTCTAAAATCGTCCACTACCCCCAGTTAAGAGTTTTTGAGTAGAAATATTTGTCTCCTAACAACTTACGCTTGACATGGTAAAAGAGAAATGCGAAGCGTCTTCGATTACTTCATTTTAATCTTCTACCTTAGCGTCAAAATTCACTTTAGTCAGAATCTAAATAACCAAAGACCAGTACGGCGTACAATGCGGACAGATCCGGATTTTTTACTTGACAATAGAAAGAGGATGATTATTTTATAATCAGAATTTCATTTAGTAGGCTTCTGTAAGTGAGGGGGAGTCAAGCTCCGAGTATCCCAGATTCTTTTTACTGGTTTACTGTTTTTTCTTTTAGACACCGGAGGATTTTTTGATAGCCATTAAACCTTGATAGCAGTCAAAGGAGGTGTTGCCCAAGATCACCTGCCAGCTAACGAAAGTCTGGCGGGTAATTCATCTGCTCAAATTGAGAATGGAGGGGGAATTTACACTTCTAAAAAAAGGAGGTAAGGCCAGATTCTTAGTCACAGTTTATCTTGCAGGGGGACTCATGGATGAGATCTCATACAGTTTTTACACTAATCTTTAAAAATTGGAGGAGACACCAATGTTTAGTTGGAAGGAAGTTTCAAAA
This sequence comes from Candidatus Zixiibacteriota bacterium, assembly GCA_022865345.1. Classification (NCBI taxonomy): domain Bacteria; kingdom Pseudomonadati; phylum Candidatus Zixiibacteriota; species Candidatus Zixiibacteriota bacterium. Next base: position 21,324 of record JALHSU010000244.1, on the reverse strand, counting down.
ACTGCGTTATTTATCGGGATCATCTTCTTACTTGGACTGACTGGTGATGCTGTAGCCCAGCTTCAGACCACATTTGAACTGGATGGCAATGCCATTTCAGAAGGGTCCAAGCCAGGCGAGGACTGGGATCTGGTAAACTCAACCGGCGGTTCTTCTGAGGTTCATACCGGGGTTTTGGTAGACCCTTCTGATTCGACTCGTTTTACCGAAGGTTCCAAGGATGTGCTTGATCTGGATGAATGGGGTTGGGACAATCAAGCCTCCCCGCCTAAGGATCAGATCACTAACGCCTACGCTGCCCTTTATGCGGGAAACCTGCTTTACTTCGGTGCGGACCGATACGCCACTAATGGTGATGCTCAGATAGGGTTCTGGTTGTTTAAGAATCCTGTTTCTCTTATCACTGTAGATGGGAAAGGGAGATTTGCTGGTCTTCACGCCATCGGTGATATCCTGATTCTCAGTGACTTCACCAGGGGAGGTAGGGTACCTAATATTCAGGTCTTCATGTGGGTAGGATCAGGGGGCACTCATGGTACTCTGGACTCTATTCCAGTTAATCCCTCAACCGCCTTTGCCATTGTAAACCCCAGTGGTTCACCTTCACCCTGGCCCTATACACCCAAACAAGGTACACCGGGAATCTTCCCGGCAAATGCCTTTTTCGAGGGAGGCTTAGATTTAGGTGCACTTGGGATTGAGGCCTGTTTTTCTGAATTCTTAGTGGAAACCCGTTCTTCCCAATCGGTGAACGCAGAACTCAAGGATTTCGCAATGAGTGGTTTTCCGGCTGAGCCACAGGTAACAGTTAATGACGATTCAGTATGTGGAGGTCTTTCAGGTCACTTGTGTGCCACAGTGATTGGCGGTGCTCTGCCGTTAACCTATAGCTGGAGCGGGCCTGGTGGATTCTCAGCCAATACCGAATGCATCGACCCAACAGTAGCAGGTACTTATACAGTTACAGTAACCGGTTCAAATGGCTGTGAAGGACAGGGTTCAGGCACTTTAGTCATAACAGCAGAGCCGGCTTGTGGCATTGCCGGTGACGATACGATATGTGCTGGCACTACCTCAGAGTTCTGTGCTCCCGCCGGGATGAGCAGTTATTCCTGGAGTGGTCCTAATGGATTCAGTGCTACTACTCAGTGCACCGGACCAATTGGAGTTCTTGGTTATTATACAGTGACGATCGTTGATCCATATGGTTGTGAAAACACCTGCACCAAAAAACTTTTTCCAGTGTACAAACCCGCTTGTGAGATCACTGGTGCCGACACGATCTGTGATGGTTCTACCACTGAGTTCTGCGCTCCTTCGGGGATGAGTGCCTATCTTTGGGATGGTCCGGAGGGATTTAGTGCTACAACTCAATGCACTGGACCAATTGGAATAGCTGGTATTTATCAACTAAGGGTCACGGATGTGGATGGTTGTGAAAACTGGTGCCAAAAAGAGCTTTACGTGAAATCCTGTGGTGTAGGGAAGCAGGGAATACCAGTGGCCTTACCCCGCGAGTTCTCAATAAGCCAGAACTATCCTAATCCCTTCAATCCGACATGTGTGATCGCATACGCACTTCCGAATGACTGTCAGGTAAAACTCGGCATCTATAATATTCTTGGTCAGAAAGTTAAGGTTCTAGTAGATGAGTATCAAAGTGCTGGATACAGATCTGTAACCTGGGACGGGAAGGATGATCAGGGTCGAGAGATATCTGCTGGCGTTTACTTCTATAGGATTCAGGCTGGCAGTTTAGTCCAGGTTAAGAAAATGGTGCTAGCGAAATAAGCAGCTTTAATCTGGAAGCAAAAACCCTCCGACTTCAAAACCGGAGGGTTTTTTGTTTGTTCATACGTGGGTTTATGTGACTTTAGAACCTCAAATATGGGAAGATACATTGAATCAATTTGGATTCTTGACTTAATGAAAATCTTCTCCACCCTTGCTATCGTCAAGTAGTTTTAAACTCATCCATCTGGTGACCCTTGAAACCTGTTTTTTTTCTTGCCTAATTTCAAAAGAATGTTTTATTGGTAGCAACGAACTGGGGATTTTGAACTAAAAAAGTTCTAAAATCGTCCACTACCCCCAGTTAAGGAAGTGATTAGTGATCAGTGATTGGTGATTAGGGAAGCTGGAGTGGTCCTCCGGGAAGATCAACGTCCCCCCTGTTACCTCCGCAAAATAGTTTGGCTCCAAGCTCCCAACAGTATCCCGTGAAAAACCTCAGGAAATACGGAAAGCCGCCATTCAGTATAGCGGTCATTCACGGTGGTCCAGGTGCGGCTGGAGAGATGGCGCCTGTGGCGCGTGAGCTCAAATCCAACTGGGGTGTTCTGGAACCTTTTCAGACCGAGAACTCTATCAATGGGCAGGTGCAAGAGTTAAAAACTGTTCTGGAGGAAAATGGAGTCTTTCCAGTCATCTTGATAGGTTTTTCCTGGGGAGCATGGCTCAGCTTCATCTTTGCTGCTAATTATCCTGCATTCTTAAGAAAACTGATACTTGTCGGAAGCGGTCCTTTTGAAGAGAAATACGCTGTAGGTATTCAGAAGACAAGATTAAACCGTCTTAGCCAGAAGGATAGAAAAGAGGCAGAATCTCTGATTAGGGTTCTCAATGACCCAGCGGCTGAAGACAAAGGCAAAGTTTTCAGCCGGTTAGGAGAATTATTTTTAAGAACCGATGCCTATGATCCGGTTACTCAGGAATCAGAAGCTATTGATTTTCGGGTCGATATTTTTCAAAGAGTATGGAAAGAGGCTGAAAAGCTGAGAAGAAGCGGAAAGCTTCTGCAACTTGGAGAATCTATCAAGTGCCCGGTGGTTGCGATCCATGGAGATTACGATCCGCATCCGGCTGAAGGTGTTCAAAAGCCTCTGTCTTCTGTCTTGAAGGACTTTCGATTCATCCTGCTAAAAAACTGTGGGCATAACCCCTGGATAGAGCAAAAAGCCAGGGAAGAGTTTTTTCGCATCCTTAGAGAGGAATTAGTCCGATAAGTAGTAGGTCAGGAGCCACAGGCTCTTGACACTCTCTCTGTCAGGTGCACAGGGCTCCTGACCTACAGGCCTTTTCTTATTCTTAGAGAAGAGTTGGATCAATAACAGGATAAAGATTCTACAGGTTGAACCAATAATTGGTTTTGATTAAGAAGATATTGTCTGAAATCGTATCGAACAATTTGGAGAAGTCCTTTCTAAGATTGAAATCACCTGCTTCATAATTGTACCTGCCCTGTGTCCAGACTAAATACAAAGTGCTGCCTGGCCTATATTCCCATCTCAAAATCAGATTCGAAGCAAACTCCCGTCTGTGAAAATCATTTCGAAATTGGCTGAAATTGATAATGTTTCCGAGAGGAGAAAACCTGTCTGCCGGATAGAATCTCTCAAGGTCAGTATATTTTCCCGTAGCGAAAAAGAATTGGGTGTAAAGCTGAATAGTCAAATCTCTGGTAAAGGTGTAGGTTCCTCTAAAGTCCAGACCTGCCCGGTCAACTGCTTGTTTTCCGAAGATGTAAAGGGAGGAGGAATCAGAGGCATCCTGAGCATATCCCACGAACCGGCTTATATCCCGCATACGGTTCCAGTTCGGCTCCAGGATAAGCTCAAGATTTGAGCGTGGCTTCAAGGTCACCCAGAGATCAATGCTCTCGGAAACCCCGTCCCAATAGTTTCCCAGCTCGTAGTTAATACCTCCGGAAACTTTTTTTCTTTCATCCGTGTTTAGATTGAACCAACCGCTTCTTCCGATCGGGATTTTCAAAAGCTGGGAAGGGATTTCCCAGTCAGTATAAGTCACTCCTAAGTCGCTGTAGAACCCTCCTCCGACATTCCAGCCATTGGTCAATTGAACTGAGCTGTTGAAATTGAAACCCCAATCCAGGCGATCGTGATTCAAATTGGCATCATAGGATAGGTTAAAATTGTTCCAGGAGTTTCTTATTATCCAGGATTCCTTCTGGGTTTTATATTGAATCCATATGCTGCCTCCTTGCAGATCGTTCCTTTTCATATATCCCAGGCGATTGGTATTGATCTTTTTATCCAGATAGAACCAGACAACGTTCCCTCTCCAGTGCTCCCCTCCTTCTTTTCCCAGGGCAGTCAAATACCCCACACCCCTTTCCCTTTCTCCGTTAGAGCTCCCGTAGGTCTGACCTATAAAAGAATAGTTTTGTTTCAGGAAACGCAGGTTCCAGTCCAGACCAGCGGCATAAGAAGGGGTTTTTCCCTTCTGGTTGACCGCCGTACTCATAATTCCTATTACGGAATTCTTGAAGATATCCTGGCTGAGTCTAATGACGTTATAATTTGCTTCTGGCTCGATTACTCTTTTGGTGCGATATCCGTCCAGATGCCAGAAATCGGCTTTTTCCCGGTCAGTTACCGCATTGAGAAATCCAATAGTTGTCCCTCCTTTTGTCTTACCGGTAATTTTTGCAGCGGCTAATATAGTTGTCGAGGCGGGGCGATGGTAGTAATATTCAGCCGAGTCATCATAACCAGGGTCCTTGCCGATTCTTCGCGAATAGAAAAGCTGGCACAGGTCGGTCTGGATCGGCTCGAAAATCTTGGCACCTTCTAAGAAAAATGGTCTTTTTTCCTGATAAAAAGTCTCATAATTGGAGAGGTTTAAAACGATCTCATCGATTTCTACCTGCCCAAAATCAGGGTTGACAGTAGCATCCAGAGTCAAATTCGGGGTTAATCCGTATTTTAAATCGACACCGACATTTCCGAAAAACTCCCTTCCATCCGGGTTTCCCAGTCTCTCAGGCTCTGTTTTTTCCGTGGAGACTACGTAGGGCAAAATCTCTAAATGCACAGGAGGGTCAATGTCTTTTATTCCGGTCAGATGTCCCCATCTGGACACATATCCGGCTTGATTTGAAGGAATCCTCACCCAGCGATCAGTTTCCTGATTATGCATCAGGTTACGTGAGACATAAAATCCCCAGGTGTAGTTGTCGCCTTTGGAAAACCTCAAACAGGAAAAAGGTATCTTATACTCAACTGTCCAGAGGTCTTTTCCGATTTTAACTGCAGATTCCCACACCGCATCCCAGGAGTCGTCCTCCGCACCGTCGTTAAAATAATAGATGTCGCACTGGGTGCCTGAAGAATAAGTCTTGAACATGTAGCCGGTCTGGTGATCGTGGTAGGAATCGATCCCCAGATTGACTGCATCGCTTGAGCTGAAGCGGTCCCTGCGGGTAAGGATTTCCAAAATCTTATCCGGCTCGTTTTCCATGCAGGTAACAGCTACATAAAGCGCCTGGTTGTCATAACACACCTGCACGTAGGTAGATTCAGTGGCAGGCTCGCCGTCATGCGGGTCGGCCTGCACGAAACCTCCTGATTTTTCCTCTTTGCTCCAGCAGTCTTCATCCAATACCCCGTCGATCTTCACCCCGCCATTAATCCTGTAAGCGGTGATGCTTTTTACACTATCTTCTTCAACTTGATTAGCAAACAGATTTGCAGGAATAAAAAGGAGAAGAAGAGACAGGGAAAATAAACTAAGAAACCTTTTTCGATTTTTCATTCTGTTCTCCCAGTTTGAATTTCACGACAATCAGTTGAGAGGCTTCCTCATCTTTTCAAAAAATGTGCCTCAACTTTTATATACTGATGATTCGGAGAAAAGTTTCCATTTTCTGTAAGAATTCTGTAACGATTCAAGAGTGTAGTGCTCCTGAAACGAGTTTTTTGTCAGAATTCCGGGGTTCTTTAGTGATTAATGACTGGTGGGTCAGGAGTCACTTGCTACTGAAGGTATTTATCTGTCAATTTTCGATTTTTTTCTTGCCTAATTTGAAACCATTATTATATTGTGTCCGCAGACTGGTGGATGGTTGATAGTCGATGGTCAATCCCAGATTTTTTTTGACCATAAACTATCCACCATCAGCCATTAACCAGCTTGCTCGTGCGGCGCTATCGTCTAGTGGCCCAGGACGGGTGGTTCTCAGCCATCAAACCGGGGTTCGACTCCCCGTAGCGCTACCAAGAAACTTAAGTGCCTGTCAAAAAAAGACTTGACGGGCACTTTTTTTCTCAGATTTTCTTCAAATGTTTTTTCCTATGTCACAGCGAATTTCTCCCCTTTGGTCATTTTAAAAACTTCGCCTGCAGAATTCATAGAAACTAAAGGATTAATAAAAATCACAGAAGTTATGCGAAATATAATTCTTTTTGAGAATATTTTCACAAGCTTGCACAAATAATTTTTAAAAAAATCCGTCAAATATAAACGAAGGGAAAGGAGAGAATCTGACTGAGAAGGTGCATTTGAGCTAAAGACGGGAGAAATATCAATCTAAAGGTGACGAAAACTTAAAAAAACTTAACGGGAGGTTTTTCATGTTATCATTTAAAAAGGTTGCTTTTCTTTCATTCCTGCTTGTTTTGTTTTTTGTAGTTTCTTCTGTTTTAGCCCAGACCTCAGCAGGCACTCAGCAAACTACCGGGATGAGCAAGCCTAGGTTAGAGGGTTTAAAGGAGTTCCATGAGGTTCTTCAGCCTGTCTGGCATATGGCTTATGCTGAAAAAGATTATCAGGCAATAAGGGATGCAGTTCCGGCTTTCAAGGAGAAGATGGAGTTGATTCAAAAGGCAGAGCTTCCAGGATTCTACAGAGAGAAGAAAGATGATTTCAAGAAGAAAAGAGGAGCTTTAGCCAAAGCAGTTCTGGACTTAGAAGAGAAATCAAAAGGGACTGATAATGAAGCATTACTCAAAGCAACTGAAAATCTTCACACCTGCTACGAACAACTGGTTCGGGTTTTCGCTCCCCGGGTCAAGGAATTGGAAGGTTTTCATTTAGTTCTATATCCTCTCTGGCATGAGGCTTTACCTAATAAAGATTATAAAGCGATCAAAGCTTCAACTCCTGCTCTACAGGAGAAGATGGACGTACTTATGAAGGTGGAGCTGCCTGAGAAATCCAAGGAGATCGCTCCCAAATTCACCGAGAAAAGAAAAGCTTTGAAAGCCTCAGTAGATGATCTGGTTAAGGCTTGTAACGGTAAGGATAACAAGAAGATAGAAGAAAAACTGGATAAAATGCACACTGCTTATCAGGAACTGGATGCAGTTTTCGAAGCTGAATAGGGAAATCAGAGCTTATGGTCTTTAACCCGCAGTTGTGATCGTCAGAAATATAAGGACCTGTCGACAAGGATTTGACAGGTTCTTTTTTTATCACTTTTCTTCACGGGAAATCAATTTCTGCAAATCCCCTCAAAAAGGGTTTGACAGGCATATTTTTTTGTGTATTTTTCTGATTAATCAAGAATCAAAAACCTATAAAAGTGAGGAGTAAGATGGACGAGGAAAGAAAACAAGAGATAGGCAAGCAGGCTAACGACTTTATGCTCAAAGACCAGAACGGCAAGGAATTCAAGCTGTCGTTCTTTAAGGGTAAAAAGGTTCTTCTCTCTTTCCATCCCCTGGCATGGACTGAGGTGTGCGCTAAGCAGATGAAATCGCTGGAGGATAACAAAGGTGCTCTGGACTCTTTGAACACTGTTGCCTTCGGTTTGAGCGTTGACACGGTCCCTTCAAAGAAAGCTTGGGCCGAAAGTCTGGGAATAAAGGAGACCCCGTTATTATCAGATTTCTGGCCTCACGGCGAGGTGGCAAAAGCTTACGGGATTTTCCGGGAGAGACATGGATCCTCTGAAAGGTCAAACATAATTCTGGACGAAGACCAGAAGATTATTTTCTTCAAAGTGTATGAAATAAGCAAGCTGCCGGATATAAACGAGATAATAAATTTTATCAGGAATTTTAAGTGATTACTGCAGCTGGAGTGTAAAACTTCAGTTTTACCCGGATAAACCTGTAGGTTTATACTCCAGAATAGACAAATGAATTGGGTCAGGAGCGCAAGGCTCCTGACCTACCGTTTAAAGATGAAAATAATGCACTTCCTCCTTTTTTTCATAATTGTCCTCACAATTTATGGGCTGATAAATTATTATATTTTCATTCGGGGATTGCAGGCTATTCCACACGCTTCCGCTCTCAGAATATATTACCCGATTATATTCTGGTTCGCGGTGCTCTCGTTCATTCTTGGCAGAATTATGGAAGGCTTCTGGTTTTCCAAAATCAGCCAAATTTTGATCTGGGTCGGCTCCTTCTGGTTGGGCGCCATGGTTTATTTCCTGTTAATTGTGCTGCTTTTAGATTTTTTAAGATTGCTCAACCACTGGTTCCCGCTTTTCCCAACATTTATCACGTCAAACTACGTGAGAACAAAACAGGTTGCCGCTCTGGTTGCTATCGGGGTTGTGGCGATTACAGTTTTCGTAGGTTATATTAACGCTTTGAATCCCAGAATCAGAACTCTTAATCTGACTATTCCTAAAAAAGCAAATGGCCTGAGAACGGTGAATCTTGCGGTTGTATCGGACATTCACCTGGGTACGATTGTCGGCAGCTCAAGATTTAACCGTATCGTTGATAGAATCAACCAGTTGCATCCGGATATAGTCATCTTGCCTGGAGATATAGTTGATGAGGATCTTGGTCCGGTGATCAAACAGAACTTAGGTGAGACATTGAAGAACATAAAATCTGTGTTTGGAGTAGTCGCCATCACCGGGAATCACGAATATATTGGAGGCGTTGAAAAAGCCTGTAAGTATCTGGCTGATCATAATGTCTTAATGTTGAGGGACAGCATCTTGAAAGTGAATAACAGTTTTTACCTTGTGGGAAGAGAGGACAGATCGATAAAAGGATTTACTGGCAAGCAGCGTAAGCCTCTGGAAAAACTAATGGCGCAGGTCGACAAAAGTTATCCCATTATTCTGCTTGACCACCAGCCGCTTAACCTGTCGCAAGCAGTGGTAAGCGGCGCAGATCTCCAGATCTCCGGGCATACTCATCACGGTCAAATCTGGCCGTTGACTTACATAACTGACTTGATTTATGAAGTGAGCTGTGGCTATAAGAAAAAAGGGAATACTCAGATTTACGTCTCCTCCGGTGCTGGCACCTGGGGTCCACCGATACGCATTGGGACCATCCCTGAAATTGTGAATATTAAGCTGAGCTTTCAATAACTGGAGTTTGAAGCTTCAGCTTCACATGCTGGGCAGGAGTTGAACTCCGGCCTCAGCAGTGATGACTACAGGCTTTTCCCTGATAAACCTAAAGGTTTATACTCCAGTCCATCGTTTGGAGTGTAAAGCTTCAGCTTTACCATTTGGCCATGAGAGTTAGAGCATTTCATTCCTAACGCCTGGTCTAAAGGGGTTCCAATTCAGTATATCTTCTCAGCTTGAATTTGGACCCGCGCCATTCGACTGAGGTTTTGAAAAAAGGTGAAAACCAGATTATCCCTATCAGGAGGTCTTTTAGTGGAACCAGAAGATATGAGAAAAATCCTGCTTGCGTCTGGATGAGTTTTCCTTGAGTCGATTCAACTATTATCTTGAAAATGCTGATCGCTACAAGAACCTTAAGGGAAAAAGCAGAAAATAAGGAAATAAAACAAAGGAGCGTAGCAAACAGGACCGGGTTGACCATAAGCTCAGAGAGGTACCCTATTCCACCTAACTGCACGCGCATCTGGGACCAGCGCACGTTTCGTTTGAAGAATCTTACCAGGGTTCTCTGACTGGTGTTGCTGGTGATCAGGCAAGGGGAAAGGATTACTTTTTTCCCAAAACGTTCGAACTTCTTTTGCAAAATCTGGTCTTCTGCCAGGAAATTTTTTATACTGGGAAAACCACCCATTTTCTCTATTTCAGCTTTTCTAAATAGGATGGATTTACCAGTAATACAGGTATAATCGAAGAAATGATAAAGAAAACAGGTTCCTCCCAAAACAAAAAAGTTTAAATTCAGATTTTCCAGGATCGAGCCTAAGGAACTATTTCCTTTTCCCCGGATCAGATTGGTTACAATCCCAACTTTCAGGTCTTCAATCAAAGTGGTCAAGTCACGAAGATAATTCTTCTCCACACGAACGTCTGCATCGCTTATCAGGATTAAATCATAAGAGGCTTTATTCATCCCCCGGATGAGGTTCCTGACCTTTGGATTATAACCCGGATGGCTATCCTCAGTGGCAATTTTAATTTTCGCTTGCGGGCATTCAGTTTGAAGTTCCTTTACCACCTGAAGCGCCGGGTCTTCTTTTTTTTCCACACAGAAGATTAGCTCGTATTCCGGATAATCCAGATTGCAGAAAGTGGCAAGATTTCCTTTTAGCTCCGGAGAGATTCCCTGCAGCGGTTTTAAGATGGAAACAGGAGGGGTATTCACTTTGCCCTGTGCGGGGAGAATCGATTTTTTGGTCATGCTGAAGACGCTGTAGAGGATAAGCAAACAGCAAAAACAGGTGATGAGGATTAAGATGAAAAGGATTGAATTTATTAGGCTCAAGTCGCTTAGATAATTGGCTGAGATTAGAACTCTGGCGTCGGGCATGAAACCCTACGCTCCATTTTGACAATCCGTCACTGTGCCGACCAGGTCCCCTGACCTGGTCGGAAAATCGTTTCCATTTTTTCCCCTTGGGTCAGTCCGACTCAGGCGGTTTTGTTAATTTATCTTAAGATTTCAAAAAGTCAAGGGGGTAAAGATGAAATCTGTAGTTTGCGGATGGATAGAGCTTCATGCGAGGTCGTTTCTAAGCCTACCTACAAACTTACTAATATCCTCTTTACTTAGCTGGCAAAGTAACTCATCTTCAAAAGTCAAATGTGGCCTGTTTAGCTTTAAATCGACAGGATCGATTTGGAGTAACTCATTAAACAGAAGAGCCTTATGTTCAGGATATTTTTTACAGCACTCAATCCAGAATTTATCTTTGATCTGCTTTAAAAAATTAGTATAAACTTCTTCAGAACCATCAAAAATACATAAATATGCGGCTTTTTCAAGAATACGGATAGGGTCGAAACCTTGATCCCACTTCTGTTTTTCCAAGAATGAATTGGCAATCGAAACGATGATATTTATAACTTCATTCAATTCTTTTACGAGAGAAAGTTTATTGAATTCACTTCCAATTTTCAATAAGTTCCAAAGTATTTGATCTTCGTAGCTTTTGGTTATCTCCTTATGATATTCATAAATTCTCCAGTAGACTGAAATGATCCAATTGATATCGTTAAGAATTTCCTTTTTTTGTTCCTGATTCAAAATATCCATCTGATACAGTTTCAATAGAATAGTTGTAATATGTTCAAGATTTGCATCTATATAATGAATGAGAAAGGATTCTTTTTCTGCAGCATATCTTGATAATTCATCATAGAAATTCCAAACATCGCCTCCAAAGTCTATTATCTTTTTAATAAACTGCTTTTTGTCTTGATTGGAAGTTTTGGGATCCTGAATTTTGTTATAAATCTCATCAAAAATATAAGGTATAGCTGTCCGTTTTGACAGAACTACAAAATCACCTATAGAAAACTCCATTTCTACTAATACAATACCTATTTCTTTCATTCTGACATACGAACCGATTATATATTGTGCCTTCTCCAATATTCTTTTTGATAACAACTGATGGTCAATATTTTTATTATAAAGAATAGCTCTTAATAGGATGCTGTAGGCCTTTATTGGACTTGCTATCAGATAGCTTGTATTCGGTAGTAATCCATATATGGCAATCTCAGATAGATATTCAAAAATCAGGTTGGTATCTGTTGCAGAGCCTTTTGCAATAAGAACTTGACCAATAGTTCTTAATCTATTGGAACCTTGTATTCCCATGTCAATCAGCCCAGCATTTAAACCTTCTAGAATATTCTGCTTCAGATATCCTGTAGTAAGCATGCAATGACTATATTCATTCAACGGATTAGTTCTATAACGTATTTCTGTACATTTAATAGCTATTTGGAAGAAGCAATCCACAATCTGTTTTGAAATTTCGAAATCTTTTTCTTTAGACGCAGTTCGTTGAATTGTGGTTAACTTCTCTAAAATCCCTTCTAAAAAATCGTCGTGGGAATAATCAAGTTCTTGTATTATCGAAGATGGAAAGAAAGTCCCGTTTTTTACCTCTACGTATCTATGAACAAGTGAATATATCCTATAAAAACCTCTGTCAGTAACTTGATAGTCCTTGCGTTTTTGATAGGTTTGTATAAGAGCATAAATCTGGTTCAAACAGTTTTTGACTCGATCAAACAAGTTTGGAAGGCCAAATAATACACGCGTTCTTAGTAAATCCCTTTGCTCCTCTTTACTGCGATTCTCAATATCGCTTTCTGGACCTGGACGAACAACTTTTGCTTTAATCAATGCATCTATATGCTTATCGATTTTATTAAGCGACTTAGTACCTTTGATATGATAATAGTCTATTAGGTAAATGGGATTGACAAGATCTGCAGTATGGCTGTACTGCTTTCGTAGTAAGTAAAAAATTAAGATTAAAAAGAAGAACCCAAGAATTACTTCATAAATCAGAAGCGAATCGATAGGAAATAAGGCGAATAGAAAAAATGCAAAGGTAATAAAAGCAATGATCAAAAAAATAGCCCTGTTAACCTTACCCTTTAAAGAAGTTCTTAAAATAGTTGGGGTATGTTTATCAGCAGCCTGTTGTATCGCGAAAAGTGACAGTGAAAACGTAATCGCAAGAACAGTAAGTACAGATGCCCCAAGTGTCATAAAAAGAGATGAGAAAAAGCCAGTGGAATTACCGTTAGAATCTATGTTTAATCTAATAAAGTATGCCTTAATTTGTCCATAATATTTGTTGAGTATGTAAAATGAAATAACTAAAAAGATTACAATGAGTACTGATACCAAAACACGTCTTATAAGTGGAAAAATTAGATAAATCCTATTTTTGATGATTAACCATTTTTTAGAGAAAAATGGAGCCAGGTCTGATATCTTCATTTTCAGTGAGTTTTTCAAAGTTGTTATTTGCCTATATTTTTTGCATTTTTCATTATCAACTTTTTCTACAAGAAAGCTACCTAATCCTCTATTTGTCAAGAATAAATTGGCTAAGTATTTTCTTTAATTTGATTTATTTTCTTCTCTTTCCTCTTCCAGAAATTATAACGGCCGCTTACTTTTCGCCTGAAGCTTCTTTTGCCTGTTTTGGGGAAGAGGAGAATCCTTCTTATTTCATACCAGTCCACATCCAGGGCTGCCGAACCTGAATCTGTGGCTATTCCAAATTTATAGCCCGCTTGTTTGACGAATTCTTTTAAATTCTGGTTCAGCTTTCCATAAGGATAGGCAAAAGTTATCACTTCATCTTGTATAATTTCTTCTATTTTCTTTTTGGATTCAAAAATTTCCTTTTTTGCTGCTTCGAGCGGGATTTTGGTCAAGTCTGAATGGGTCAGGGTATGGGAGCCAAATTCTATTCCGTGTTTTTTCATCTCCAAGATTTCTCCTTTTGAAAGCAATCTCACTTCCGGCTCAGAGGATTCGGCCCTGTCCCATTCGTTTGTCTGTTTGTCAGCCACCAGGAAAACCGTGGCTTTGAACCCGTATTTTCTCAATATCGGAAAAGCGACCCGGTAATTGTCCTCATACCCATCATCAAAAGTCAGAAAAATATATTTTCCATATTTTTTTTGCTCTTCGGTTAAATTGGCATAATCTCTGAAGGTCAGGGTGACGAACCATTTCTTTTTCAGATACTCCATCTGCCAGTCGAAGTTTTCTCTGGTTACATAAATTCCATGCCTTCCAGCTTCGGATGAACTTTCAACTACTCTATGATAGGCGAGGATAGGTATTTCTTTCTTTTTCTTGTAAGCGATCAATTTCCGGTAGATGGATTCAATTCTTTTTCCCACCTTTTCGATGTCGAATTGTTCCTGGATGATCGCCTTTAGACCTGAATCATCAGGTTTTTCTTTGAGAGCATAGATTAGATCTGCTCTGATTTTCCCATAATCGAAAGAAGGGGTTTTGGCGATGTCTCCAAAATTGCTTTTTAAGGCTTCGGATATATTCTCTCTGGTAACCAGCCCGATTGAACAGGATTCCCCGACAGCAATAGTTGGAACTCCGAGGGCAAGGCTGGAGATGGCAATTCTGCCAGACCCGATGACGACTTGAGATTTGCTGATTTGATGTAAAATGTCTTCTTTGAATCCCAGGAAGTTTATTTCAGGATTGGTTCTGGATAGTTTTTTGAACCTTTCTGGTGCGGGGCTACCTCCAATTACGTTGACTTTTATTCCCGGGACATTTGATAAAACTTCTTTTATTATCTGATAAGCGACCTCTCCTTTTGGACCAGACAATCTTCCGATAAGTGAGACTAAGTTTTCCTCAGGTTTTATCTCTGCACATTTTTTGAATTCCTCAAAATCAAAACCGTTTCTGATAACCTCGATTTTTTTCTCCTTCACACCTAAGTCCTCGACTAGATGGTCTTTTATGTTTTCGCAGACGGCGATTATGTAATTGCCAAATCCCTTCAAGATTTTTCTAGAGAGGTGTAGATGCTGCCTCCCATGGACAGTGGTAATAAGAGGTATTCCACAAATCCTGGAGGCGAAGAAGCTAACCCAGCCAGAAGCACGGGAAAAGGCGTGAAGAATGTCGACATCTTTTTCTTTTATTAACCTGGAAAGCAGGTATATATGCTTGAGCCGGTTCGGAAAGGACCTGTGGTTCAGATCCATTTTCAGGTATTGGGCAGAGGTCTTAAGAGTCAGGGTATCAGATACGATTGTGACCGTATGACCGCGCCTGATAAGATAGTCAGCCAGAGAGACTGCGTAGGCTTCAGCTCCGGTTACTTCAAGCTGGGATAAGATTAAGGCGATGTTCATTTGTTCAAGTCCCAATTTATTTTGATCTAAAGGGTATGAAAATAAATAGAAAAAATCAATAATAATTCATCAATCTGATAAAAACTGTGGAGGTTAGTTCTCTTTTTTGAGACCAGTCGAGGCATCAAGACAGGTGAGCTTGCAGTTATGGAAGATGCGAAGTCTGCTGACCAACCGTTTTAACAATGCGTTCTGGAGTAACAAAATCGTAAAAGTATAAAATAGTTAAACTTTTTTGCTTGACAAATTCTTGTTTTTTAATATAATGTCTACTTAAGTTGTCCTGATTGTGAAAAAAGTAACAAGGATGGATCGAAAAGAGAGTTTAAATCGATGGATCTAAAAGACGAAAAGAAGATCTCCCGCAGGACTTTTCTGGATTATGCGCTTGGTGGCTCTATAGTTGTGTCTGCTCTGGCAGTTCTGGGCTCGATTTTCACCTACGTTTATCCCCCGAGGAAGGAAGGGGGAGCGGAAAAGGCGGAAAAGGTAGAGGCGGGACCAGTGGGTGATTTACCTGTCGGAAAAGCCAAGCCGGTGGTCTATCAGGGGAAAAACGTTATGGTGATGCACGTTCAGGCAGGATTTTTTGCGGTGGATATGAAATGCACTCATTTAGGATGTATGGTGGAATGGGAAACCGATTCGCAAACTTTAAAATGCCCTTGTCATGCCGCATTTTTCGATTATCAGGGCAAGGTGATCTCAGGACCCGCACCCAAGCCTTTGCCTCAATATAAAGTTGAGGTAGCAAAAGACGTAATCTATGTCGCAGGATTAGCTTAAAATGGATCAGAAGGAAAAGAATTTAGGTCCGAAGATAAGACGCTGGACCGAAGAGCGGTTGAATTTAAGGCAAATGGTGGGGGTGCTCTTAGATATATTCCCGGTAATCTACGGAGAGCTGGATCAAAGGCTGGATGTTAAAGAAGGTCTGCAGAAACTTCTCAAGAAACCGGTTCCAAAGAGACTCAACTTTCTGTACTGTTTCGGCGGGATGACTTTCCTGTTATTTGTCATCCAGGTTGTTACCGGAATCCTCTTGGCCATCTACTACAAACCATCCGCTGCAGACGCCTATACCAGCGTGAAATTCATCACCAATACGGTTCCTCTGGGATGGCTGATAAGACAGATTCATGCCTGGGGCGCAAACCTGATGATAATAACGGTTTTAATCCATATGGGCCGGGTCTATTTCCACGGAGCCTTCAAAAACCCCAGGGAGTTAAACTGGATGGTGGGCGTGGTTCTACTTGCTCTGACTATGGGTTTTGGATTTACCGGCTATCTGCTTCCCTGGGACCAGAAGTCGTTCTGGGGAACTACCATAGGAACTGAGGTGGCAGGCGGTGTGCCCTTAATCGGCAGCTATCTTCTGGTACTGTTAAGAGGCAGCCAGAACGTAACCGGTGACACCCTGACCCGTTTCTATTCCGTGCACGTTCTCATTCTCCCTTGGATAACTGCCATGTTCTTAGCAGTTCATTTCGCTATGATCAAAAGGCAGGGAGTGGCAAAGCCTCTGTAAAAAAGACGGGAAAAGTGGGACGTAAGACGTGAGACGAAAAGACTGGAGTATAAAGCTTTAGCTTTATCTTTGTAAAGCTTATGCAAGGGTAAACCTGAAGATGTACACTCCAAAAATACTCAATAATTATGGAAGAAGAATTAAATAAAAAGAATGAAGAAGAGACAGAAGAAGGGAAACCTTTTTTTCCGAACCATCTCTTAAAAGAGGTTATCGTTGCCTTTCTTCTCTTCGGGGTTCTGCTTTCCCTGGCAGTGCTTTTCTCTTTCGGCCTGGAGGAAAAGGCAAACCCGTTCCAGACCCCTGAGGGGATCAAGCCGGAATGGTATTTTCTGGCAGGGTACCAGCTTCTCAAATACGTGCCCAAGATCCTGGGAATTCTGGGAATAGGAATTGCCCTCATAATCCTTCTATTAATCCCCTTCATAGAGAAAAAGCCGGACAGAGAACCTTCTAAAAGAAGGTTAGCCTGGTCTATCGGGATAATCGTCATAATTTTCGCATTCATCTTTGGCTTTCTCGGATATATCTCTGAATCGACCCGGACAATTCTGGGAAAGAAATATCATTTCGATCTGAAAGGGATACCTCATAAAGTTGAACCGGTAAAAAAGGAAGGCGGTTCTCAAAAAGTTGAGGAGCCGAAAAACAAGTGAAAATGAAACTTTTTAAAGTAATCAGCCTGATCATATTTGCGGTCTTACTTTTTCCTGCCCTAACTTTTTCCATAGATTTAGAGTCTTATTCCTGTATGGTCTGCCACGGGGAGAAGAAAGTCGAATACCTGAAAAGCATACATTTTGACAAAGGTATCCTCTGCACTGACTGTCACGGCGGAGATCCGAATAGTTTAGACCCGGAAGTCTCGATGTCCTCCAGAGCAGGGTTCAAGGGGAAGCCTTCCAAAAAGGAATTAGTCCTCTTATGCGGCAATTGTCACGCGGACAAAAAGAAGATGAGGCAGTATGGCATCTTGACTGACCAATTAGAATATTATCGAACCAGTCAGCACGGGATAGCTCTTTTTGAAAAGAACGATGCCAATGTGGCCGGCTGCGTAGACTGCCATGGCAGCCATACCATCACCTCAATCAAAGACCCTCTGAATAAGGTCTTCCCGGTTAACCTTCCGAAGACCTGTGCGGTTTGCCATTCAAACAAAAAGCTGATGGGAGAATATAAACTTCCTTATAATACCTTGGAGGAATATGCCTCTGGAGTTCACGGCAAAGCTCTTTTGGAAAAGAATGACAGGTCAGCTCCCACCTGTGCAAGCTGTCATGGAAACCACGGGGCAGCTCCCCCTGGAGTTTCAGAGGTTGGGAACGTGTGCGGAAAATGCCATATCAATTCGGAAACCTATTTTGCCAAGAGCCCTCATTTTGAAGCGATGCAGAAGAAGAAAATGTCTCAGTGTACTTCCTGTCACAGTAATCATGCTATCCAGTATCCTGATCTGTCGATGTTTGATAACACCTGCTCCAAATGCCATGATACCAGCTCTGGTGCCTACAAGAGAGGCCAGCAGATAAAAGCCTTGATCTTGGAAGCAGACGATCAGATCGATAAAGCCAAGGGACTAATCAGGAAGGCAAAAGCCAAAGGGCAGGATATATCAGAATATGAGACTCAGTTAGAACAAGCGAACACTGATATGCTGCAGGTGGAGCCAGTATCCCATACTCTGCTCCTGTCTGAGGTGGAGCCAGTTACCAATGGTGCAAGGAGCGTGGCCGGAGACATAACCTCATCCGTCCATAATTATCTGGAATCGCTGCGCATGAGAAGAGTAGGCTTAGGTATAGTCTGGCTTTTCATCTTTTTTGTGGTGGTGGTTCTTTATCTGAAGGTAAAAAGGGCAGATGAGGAATATGAATTGGAAAAGGAAAAAGAAAAAGGGAAAGCTTAGTCTCCCAGAGATGTTTTGAATTTTGAAACCGGCATTCTTTAAGGAAAAGGGTGTCGGTTTTATTCCATACAGGCAACAATGAAATTAGATTTCTTCAAAAAAGAGAAATTCAAAAGGACAATGGTCAGGCTGGTCAAGATCATGATAGTCCTGGTGGTTTTCGGGATAATCCTTACCTTCATCGGAGTGGAATATACTGCCAAACCAAAGTTCTGCATCACCTGCCATTATATGCAGCCCTATTATGATGGCTGGAAGACCTCTACCCATAATAGGGTCCCCTGTGTGGATTGCCATTATCCACCTGGTGTGCAGAATGAGCTGAGAGGCAAATTCGAAGCAATAGTCTCGGTAGCGAAATATATGACCGGAACTTATGGAAAGAGCAGGCCCTGGGTGGAAATTTCTGACCAGAGCTGCTTAAGGCCGGACTGTCACGAAAGAAGGCTACTTCAGGGGAAAGTGAGCTTCGGGAACATCCTGTTTGACCATACCCCGCATCTATCTGAGATGAAAAGGGGTAAAAAACTGCGCTGCACCAGTTGTCATTCCCAGATTGTCCAGAGGGTCCATATGACCGTTACCACCAACACCTGTTTTCTCTGTCATTTCAAGGAAGTGAAAGGCGAGAAACCTCTGGGCGGGTGTCCTTCCTGTCACGGCGCCCCGACCTCAGTGGTGGAATATCAGGGAGTAAAATTCGACCATCAGGAAGGGGTCAAATTAGGAATAGACTGTATGAAATGCCATCTCCAGGTGGTTCAGGGAGAGGGTAACGTGTCTAAAGAAAAGTGCTTTAACTGTCATACTGAGCCTGAACGTCTGGAAAAATATAATGACGTTTTGCTTATGCATATGTATCACGTGACTAAGCACAAGGTCGATTGCCTCAGGTGCCACGACGAGATCAAACATAAGATGGTTTCGATGGCTCAGACTATAGAAGTGGATTGCAATTCCTGCCATCCCGGGCATCATGCCGCACAAAAGGAGCTTTTCTTGGGCACGGGTGGAACAGGGACGGAGCAAATGCCGGATCCTATGTTTTTGATGAGAGTGAGCTGCACTGGATGTCATATTTCTCATAAAGGAGATCAGCTCAAAGGAACAAGCGCGTTCGCCTCACCGGCTGCCTGTGTTTCCTGCCACGGAGGAAATTACGGACAGATTTTAGAGGAATGGAAGAAGGTCATAGGTCAAGGGCTTTCTCAAATGATACCGGCTTTGAATCGAGCAGAGAACGAGCTGAAGGTAACACAGAAGAAAGGTGAGGCTTATCTGAAAAGCAAATCGTTAATTGAGGAGGCTAAGGGAAATATAGATTTGGTCAGAGAGGGTAAAGGAGTCCACAATGTGAAATATTCTATCCAGCTTCTGCAGGTTGCCAACCAAAAGTTGAAAGAAGGGATGAAGGCAATAGGCTCCAGCTATCAGGTTCCAGTTTTATCTTTACCCTCGATTACTCCCAAATCGGAATGTTACAGCTGTCACCTGGGGATAGAGACCAAGACAGGAACAGCTTTTGGCAGGACTTTCTCTCATCAGGTACATCTGGTCAAGGCAAATCTTCCCTGTGTGAACTGTCATTCCAACCAGAGGAAACATGGAGAGCTAATCTTGTCTGCTGAAAGCTGCAATAACTGCCACCACAACAAAAGGCAGGACTGCGAAAGCTGTCATCCGGTTCAGGAAGCTTTCCGTAAAGGTACCAGGGTCTTAGATTACCAGCCTATAGCTCCTTTGATGCCGGATTTGGGATGTCGTGATTGTCACACCGAGATAAAATTCAACCAGACCGCAGAGATAGTCCGGAGCGTGTGCACGAACTGTCACGAGAAAGATTACGTCCAGATGCTGGATGATAAGCAGAAAGAGATTAAGGATGAGTTAATAAAGATTAACGAGTTCGTCTTGCAGGAAAGGAAGAAAGAGAAATTGACCTCTGAACAGAAAAAGGGGATAGAATATATCCAGGAAAGACTGGATTTATTGGAAAAGGATAAAAGCTTCGGCGGACATAACCAGAATTTGGATGATAAGATGATTCAGGATATAAGTGCGAAGATGAAAGAGTTGGGGGGATAGAGTTTATTTAATAGAGACAGGGTTTCTTCATCTCAATAACTTGGGCAAGGGAACCTCGCCCCTACAGCAAACTACAAACTCTAAACTGCTTTCAGCAACCCGGCTTTGGGCCGAATTTGAACAGGTAGTTGATCAAGTAGATCACGTCAGCAACAGTCACTTGACCATCACAATTACAATCTGCGACCTGAAGTGGAACAGGTGCAGGGCCTCCTTTGAACAGATAATTCACTATATATACGACGTCTGCGACCGTTATCTTCTGGTCTGCGTTAGCGTCACCATAGGAACGTCCAACTAAGATTACGCCATTCTTGACGACCACTGTATCATACTGAAGGTCGTTTGTAACAGCGGTCACATCTGATATAGATATCATAGAATAGGCGTTGGTGGTTTGGGAGGTAACATCAAAATAGAGATTGAAGATGATGCCGGAATCAGCGGGTAAACTTGCACCGCTATAATCGAACACGACAAGGGATGCTTTTCCGGTAGAGAACTCATAATAACCGGTCCCAGACTGTCCTGATAATCTGGAAGCGGCTTCGATCCTATTTAGATTAAGTAGCGAGGAATTAAAATTCAGGCCAAATTCGAATCCAGCATAGGGTTTTGTATTATTCAGAGAAACTTTGATCAAAACCGCTGTATCTCCCGGGGTTGCGTACTTATTTGAAACAACAATTGATGAACCGTACAATGGGACTGCATAAATTACAAACAATACTAATCCCAGAAGAATTGCTTTTTTAAGTATTCTCATCTCCATCACCTTCTTTCTCCTAATATTTTAAGACCGTTATATGTGTAAATCGTTCCTGCACCACCTGCCGTGCTGCCACCGTAAGCAGGACTCCCTCCCTGCACCTTCAGTGTCCAGCCATCTATACTCCCGGTCTGCCAGCGTATCGCTATCCTACCTCCTGCTCCGCCACCGGAATAATTCGTAAACCAGCTATTATCTGCATTACCACCATTGGCCTGCACTGTACCTGTCCCACT
>JALHSU010000243.1 GCA_022865345.1 Candidatus Zixiibacteriota bacterium | reverse complement strand
ATCCCCGGCGTGATAATACCATGGTTATCGCCGCTGTCAAGGTGGTCTTGCCATGATCCACGTGCCCGATCGTCCCGACGTTCACGTGCGGCTTGGTCCTCACAAACTTCGCCTTGGCCATCTTATCTTACCTCCAGATTAGTTTTCTTTTTTATATTTTATTTTCTTACTACTTACGACCCACGAACTACCAGCCACTCCTTATAAAGCCCAGGACCAGGATTGAACTGGTGACCTCATCCTTACCAAGGATGTGCTCTACCGACTGAGCTACCTGGGCCTGAAGCTTCTTAGTAGTGCCTATCCTTTTTTAAAAACCTCATCCTTAAAATCTGATTAAAGGATAAAAATCAAAAAAAAGACAAAGAATTTTTTCCCTCGGTTAAGCATAAAAGTTTAAAAAAATGCCCAACCGCTTACGTAATAAACTTTTAATATAAAACCAATATAATTTTTGTCAAGTAAAAAATCCTAAAAATTTGAAGAAATTTTATTATCAAATTGTTAGTCCTCAAATCGCCCGGATCCTTTATATTCGAGTAGCCTTAATTTTATTCTTTTATATCGTGGTCAAACCTGGAAATGTTTGAGCCTTTTGTTGAGACTGCCGGTACTTAAGTTTTTGTTTTTTATGGGATTACAGTTTAGATTATCGTTCGTTTGTTCAATTTCTTAACAGGGGGAATACAGTTTGTTCGTTTGGTGTTCGAAGTTTGAAGATTTTCGGACAAACGAACAAACTAACAAACTCCAAACTGTATTCCTGGAGAGGGGAGGATTCGAACCTCCGAAGGCATAGCCGACAGATTTACAGTCTGTTCCCTTTGGCCACTCGGGAACCTCTCCAAAAGACAGTTTGTTCGTTTGGCGTTTGGAGTTTGAAGAAAAACTACTCAAGACAAAGACCTTATCAGGGCACTTAACAAATTAAATATATCTTTCGATAAAATCCTTATCTTCTCCCTTTCCTCCTCACTTATGTATTTTCTCTTGTATGCAACCTCCAGTAAAGTCAGTGTCTCCGAGAGAGAACCTTTTGATATAAAGAGAAACTGTGTAAATTCCTTCTTGCTTTGTCTATAACTTCCTTCAGCGATATTGCACGGAACTGAGTTTGCAGTTCTTAGCAACTGTGGAATAAGAATGTGATCTTCACTTCTCGGCAATCTCTTAACTTGGTCATAAATTAAATCAACCAGCTCCATCGATTTTTGCCAAACAATCAATTTTTCGAAGTTGAATTGCACCTTCTTCTCAAATCATATGAAAGATAAAAGTTTTTATTCCTGACATCTGAAAATCCTTCGAACAAACGAACAAACTCCAATTTGATGTCCTTTAAGGCTTTCTCCCTTTTCATAGCCTCGCCTCTGGTCTGAAATTCCTCCACGTGAATCAATTGGAACGGTGTTGTCTCTTCGTAGACTTAATCCTTCCAGAATTGTGGCATTCCAGTCTTTGGTTCAGGTTTGATGTCTGGCCAATGTATAGATTCCCGTCTTTTTTGCTTTTTAAAATATAAACATAATACATTTTGATTCTTTCCTGCAAACGAACAAACTAACAAACTCCAGACTGTATTCTCAGCGGGAGACGGGATTCGAACCCGCGACCAACAGCTTGGAAGGCTGTGACTCTAGCCAACTGAGTTACTCCCGCGGATGAGAGTTTGTCCGTTTGTTTGTTCGAAGTTTGGAGATTTCGGACAAACGAACAAACTCACAAACTCCAAACTTATATTCCCAGCCGATGAGAGGGATCGAACCTCCAACCAGCTGATTACAAATCAGCTGCTCTACCATTGAGCTACATCGGCGAAATTAGCATCGTCAGGGATATGGGTTAAATTTTCAAAGAGCGAGGAGGAAAATTTATCCGAAGTTTTCCTCTTGTCAATACAATTTATCGAATCTTTTCCAAAAAACAACAGAAACTTGATTTAACAGATCAACCTTTTGCTGGCAATACGCCGGCCCTTTCCTTCTCAGTTAGAGTAATCGCCTCATTCGGGCAAACAGATCTGCACACGCCACAGCCGAAGCATCTCTGAGAATCTACACTACATTTATTATTAAACGCGGAGTAGACTATCGCGCCATACTGGCAGAAGGTTTTGCACTCCTTGCATCCAGTGCATTTATCCCAGTCTGTGACTCCCACATATTCCGCTTTAAAGAATACGGGGATATTGTAATTGAAGTTCATCTGATATGCCAGACAGTCAGAATCGCAGTTGCAGAGCCCACCGATAAACGGAGTTTTGAAAGTCCAGACTGAGTGAACCAATCCCTGCTCATCCATCTCTCTGAAAGCTTTCTTAGCCTGCTCTTGGCTCAGGACTTCGAAATCGCGAGTCAGGTCAGGAAATTCATCTAAAATTCCCTTCACCGGTGCACTAATCCCAAAGCAATATCTCACCTCTTTGCCCAGTGTGACTTTTCGACATACGCAGGGAAGTCTAACCACCACTTTCACCAGGTCAATAATCCTCTCAATATCCTCAATAGGAACGATCTGCCCATAGTGAACCTTCTTCTGCTTTCTGACCACCATATTCTTGACAAACCTCTGAACAAATTTAGGTTTTTTTCGAAGCGAATCCAACTCAGATAGACTTTTAGCTGCATCTTCATTGAACTTCCTGAAAAAGTCCCGCATAAACTCATCGCTTTTCTTCTGATGAAATAACTCCTCCGAATAGTTTTTCATCTGAAGATACCATTTTTTCCCCTCACCGTGTTGAACGCAGAACTCACACATAAGTACTCCTTAGTAGGGCGGGCTGTCCCGACTTTAGCGGGACTGCCCGACAAATCTGAGTCGGGTAGCTTACGCAACCCGACCTACTCCTAAATCCTCTTTGACTGTGCTTGCCAGGTCCCCTGACCTGGCAAGTTTAAGATCACGGGAGATTGCAGGGTTGGGAGCCCTGCCTACGTGGATTTTCGTAGGTCGGGCACCCTTACCCGACCCTATAGATCCCAATTTGTTAAATCCTCTTTTTCCACTTAGTTCCTTCTGGCGTATCCTCCAGGATAATCCCCAGGGACTCTATTTCTTTTCTGACCCTATCTGCCTCTTCCCATTTTTTCTCTCTACGTGCCTGGTTTCTTTTCCGGATCAACTCCGTTATCTTTTCATCCAGTTTGAGTTCCTCTCTTTTCAAAATCCCCAACACTGAGTCAAATCTCTGCATTAAAGCCAAGGTTTTTTCGGCATCCTGAGAGGAGAAATCGCCTTCATCAATAAACCGGTTAATTTCCTTAACCAGATCGAAGATTTTCCCTAAAGCAGATGATGTATTTAAATCGTCATCAAATGACTCCTCAAACCCGCTCTGGGCTTCATTCAAAATCTCTGCAACCTCCGGATGACTTTTCTGGCTCTTAATGCTTTTTAGCCTATCCATAAAATCATACAACCTCTGAAGTGCATTCTTGGCTCCATCCAATCCTTCAAAGGTAAAGTTCAATTGCTGGCGATAGTGAGTGGCTAATAGCAAATAACGAATTGACATAGGACTATACCCTTTTTCCAGAATGTCTCTTAAGGTGTAGAAATTTCCTAAGGACTTTGACATCTTTCTTCCTTCAACCAGCAGATGCTCATTATGAATCCAGAAGCTCACAAACTTCTCACCAGTTACCCCCTCGCTCTGGGCGATTTCATTTTCATGATGAGGAAAAATCAGATCCACCCCGCCAGTGTGAATGTCAAAATGCTTGCCCAGATATTTCATGCTCATAGCCGAGCACTCGATATGCCAGCCCGGACGACCTTTTCCGATCTCTGTCTCCCAGAAAACCTCCCCATCCTCCTCATCCCAACCTTTCCACAGGGCAAAATCCCCCACCTCTTCTTTTTCGTATGTATCCTTGCTTATCCTGACGCCAGCCTTCAAATCCTCCCTCTTCATCTTGGAGAGCTTTCCATAATCTTTAAACGAGGAGATCTTATAATAAATCGAGCCTGCAAGCTGATAGGCACGTCCTTTTTCTAAAAGCTTCTTTACCAGCTCAACCATCTCCTTTATATGAGCAGTGGCTTCTGAATAGATATCAGCCATCTCTATATTCATGCTTTTGACATCCTGGAAGTAAGCTTCCTTATATTTTTTTGTATACTCGTTTAAAGGGAATTGCTTTTCCTGAGAACCCTTAATGGTCCTGTCATCCACATCTGTCAGATTAACCACTTGTTTAACCTCATACCCCTTATATCTCAAGTACCTCTTAACTAAATCAGCCACGATATATGCCCTGAAATTCCCGATATGAGCAAAATCGTAAACCGTAGGCCCGCAGGTGTACATTCTAACCTTCCCCGGCTCTATGGAAACGAAATCCTCTTTTTGACGCGTTAAAGTGTTAAAAAGTCTTAGACCCATATTCTCTCCTGAAGTTTCTCTTTATTCTCCACTCATTTTTCTGACCAATGGAGGAAGCTCCGATAGATTCTTGACCATTCCATCCGGAACAATGGAAGCGCTGTAATCCCTTCCTTCCTTATATTTCAAAATCGCTTTCATTCCAACATTCTTGGCTCCTCCGATATCCTCGATTAGTTTATCTCCGATGAAAAGCGACTCCTCCGGCTCAATTTTCAAACTTTCGAGACAGTGGAGGAAAATCTGCGGATGTGGTTTCTTGTAACCGACCTCAGAGGAAAATAAAATCGAATCCAGATAAGGAAAAAGCCTGAATCTTTTCAACTCGGCCAGATGAAATCTGTCCGGAAAAATCGTATTTGAAACCAGCCCTAACTTATACCCTTCTCCTTTAAAATACTTTAGAGTCTCGACCGAACCCTGAACCAGAGTTACCTGCTCAGTTACTGGTTTATAATATGCATCCAAAAAACCAGTGTAATCGCCGTCCCTTATCTCCAGATGAAGCTCTTTGAAAACATCCTTAGCCAGATCCTCAAATCTGAACTCCTCTAAGTTCTGTTCAGAAATTTCGAAAGCTGAGGACAGAAGATTCTTCAGAATGGATGCATAAAGTTCAAAATCGAGCTTAATCAGTCCCTTATCTTTCAGAAAATCGTAACTTTTATGAGCAGATTTTTCACCCAGGATCACCCAGCTCGAGTTTTCAAACTCGATAAGGGTGCTGCCCATATCAAAAATTATCCCTTTTATCTTTTTCATTATTTTTCTGTTAAACTTTTGAGCTTTTTATCTACCTTGAACCCTCGACTCCTTGAATCCTCGAATCCATTTTTCTCTGTTCTGACTGACTTTAGTCAGGTCTTCCCTCTCCTTTGTAAGGAGAGGGCAGGGTGAGGTTACGCCACTAAAGTGGCTGTGAACGAATTCTTCCTGGCTTGAACCGTCGAATCCTTTTTCTTTCTTCAGATTGACTTCAGTCAGGTTCTTACTTAGACCTTTGAGCTTTTAATCCCTTGATCCCTTAAACCTTTTAACCCTTGAACTTTTTTATAGCTATCTTAGCTATTTTATCCACCAGTTGCGGGAATTCTATTCCTGACACCTTGGCTGCCTTCGGAACCAAGCTTGTAGCCGTCATTCCGGGTAGAGTATTAACCTCCAAGCAGTAGAATTTATCGTCAATTCCGTAACGAAAATCCACCCTGGCATACCCTTCACAGCCTAAGGCTTTAAAAGCTCTATACCCTAATTCCTGAATCTCTTTAGTCTTTTCAGCTGAAAGCTCAGCCGGGCATATATATCGGCTTTTCCCTTTGGTATATTTGCACTCGTAGTCATAAATTCCGTGTTCAGGTACTATCTCAATCACAGGCAGAGGAACATCTCCGAGCACACCGACAGTCAGCTCTCTACCAGGTATATATTTTTCAATCAGGACCTTCTCAGCATATATTTTTGCCTCCTCCATCGCCTTTGCCAGATTTTTCTCTTCCCTGACTACAGTCAATCCTACAGTCGAACCCTGGTCATTTGGCTTTACCACTGCTGGAAGATTAAACGAGTTCTTTATATTATCTAAAACCTCAGATAGATCAGTTGAATCAGAGCTTTCTAAAAGAAACCATTCCGGTGTCAAAATCCCTTCCCGTTCGAAGATTTTTTTGGACATAGCCTTATCCATAGCTAAGGCGCTGGCTAATACTCCTGAGCCGGTATAAGGTATTCCGCATAATTCCAAAAGAGCCTGGATTGTCCCATCCTCGCCCTGTCCACCATGCAAAGCCAAAAATACCAGCTCGACGTCCGAAAGGCTGAATGACTCAATCGTTTTCAATGCCACCTTTTTCCCCTCGGTCTGTAGAGCCTTTACGTCCGGCGGCTCGGCCTTGACCCCATTCGGCAAAAACCTGGTCTGATCTTCGGGTAACTTATATCCT
>JALHSU010000242.1 GCA_022865345.1 Candidatus Zixiibacteriota bacterium | reverse complement strand
GATTGGCAAAATAGATTTCTGAATCCTGAGGAGAGAGGCTGATTATCTTACCTGCTTGATGGATAACCTCCTGACAGACTTCCCCTGCTTTTCTCCACCAGACAGCTCTTTCATAAAGAACCAATCCATTGAAGATGAGGAAGCCGGCGATAAACAAATTCAAGAACCTGAGTTTATTCACCCTTTCCAGGAAATAGATTAGCAGACTTGCCATTGATATAGAAAATCCTAAGGAAGAAAAATAAAGAAACCGCTGTCCATTTCCATTAACCAGAAGATAAGGCAAAATCCCGATGAGAATCAAGACCAGGCCTAATTTGAAACCAGGGATTTTCTTTCTCAGAAAGTGAATAATCAGTAGAAGAAAAGCCAAACTTATAACTAATATAACCAAGATTGCCCAGAAATTATTCAATTTGAATTGGACTATGTTATTGAGATAAGAGTGCACCTTAAAACCCACCAGGTCAAAGAAGAGCCTGACCGGAAAAAGAAAGCTTATCCCGAAATAGCATAAGTTTTTGATTATCACCACTGGATTAAGCGCCAAGAACTTAGACATTATAGCCTCAGGCACAGTAAAATACCTGATAATCGAATAAAGCAGAGTCAATCCGAAAAACGGAGACGAGAATAGAACTCCGCTTTTGATCCTCGATTTGATACCACCGGATGATTTTAATACTGTCAGGAGAAAAACTGCCAGGAAAATGGTTGTCCCATCCTCTTTGGAAAGCAAAGCCAGGGTAGACAAGATAAACGACAACAAGTAGAATCCTAGCTTTTGCTTTTCCAGATATTTCCACAAGCACCAGATGGAACAAAGGTAAAAGAAAGTGACCAGCGGACTGGAAAGGGCTGAAATCCATAGGACGGTCTCCTCCTGGGCAAAATGGGAAACGAAAATAAGGGAGGCAAAAAGTGAGAGTTTGCTTTCTGAGGTGAACTTCAAAAGAAGAGCATAGAAAATCAATGCATTTATTATGTGTATAAAGAGACTGGCGATGTGATAACCCAGAGGGTTTAGCTGGAAAATCGCATAAAGAAACTGGAAAAGAAGATGAGTAAAAGGCCTGAACTTTAAAACCGGGTTATAATTCACCGCGAAATGAGAGACGGATTCCAAGCTTATCTTCTGAGAATTTCTCAGCCAGACAAAATCATCCGAATTAAAAAAAGAGAAAATGCCGGGCAGGAAAATCAAAATGCCGGCTATACCTATGAGAAGATAATGAAGATGCTTATCTAGCTTATACATCGTCGTCTGCTCTTCGTTGGTGTCCTCACCAACGAAGATTTAGCCGTTGGTCAGGAGACCAACGATAAACATAAAACATCCCGCTTTTCTCTGGAGTACAAGAGCTTACTCTTGCTTTTTTTCCTGTCCTCTTTGAAGGCATCAGCCTCAAGGTCAAAGTCGACAAGCTGATGCACTCCGACCCGGAATTCTCGGAGCATAATATATCGAGGTCTCAAGACCTCCGCTACATATTTTTAAAAATACTTGACTTTTTTTGTTTTGAATATATAATAATAAGTTTTAAGCTTATGCGAGATATAAGGATTGAAATGGAGAACAAAGATAAGTTTTACTCCAACCTGAGGCAGGCAGGGATTTACACGGTTATACCTTTGATCCTGGCAGTAGGCCCGATAATCGGTTATTTCATAGGTAATTTTCTGGACAAGAAACTGCACACTTCCCCCTATCTGATGATACTTTTTATTATATTTGGATTCGTTGCCTCAGGCAAGGAGGTCTATAATCTGGTTAAAAGAGCAATGCAGGAGATGGATAACGAAAATAAAGGGGATAACTGAAAAGCAAGACCTATGGGTTTGGAATTCATAAATAGAATCATCCGCACTTCTTTGATTGTCTCAGCCCTGGCATTTCTGTTCGTGGCGGTTTATCGGAACTTCCCTTTTGGATTGGGATTGTTTCTGGGCACAGCCTGGGGTTGCTTGAATCTTTTTTTTATAACCCAGACCATAGTTGAGGCTTTCAGCCTGAAAAAACCGAACAAGGGAAAACTTTCCTTAATACTTCTGGTCAAATTTCCATTGCTCTATTTTGCAGGCTACATTCTTCTTAGATTCAAATATTTTC
>JALHSU010000241.1 GCA_022865345.1 Candidatus Zixiibacteriota bacterium | reverse complement strand
TACAAAAAAGGGATAACCAGATTGGATGGCCTTATCTTGACTGACAAAAAGGAGGAGGAAAAGAAGGTATCGGAGCTTTTGAGCGAGATTAAAGTAAAAGAGGTATGGATGGATATGGATTGTCTCTCGATTTCGAATGAACCAAGCGGCTTGGTAGCCCGTATGCGGAACCTACGAGAATTCAATCAGTTCTTCGGGAAGGTTAAGGTTTTTTCGATTTATCCCGATAAAAACTCTGAAGGGGGGACTGAAGTTGAAAGTCCCCTTTTGATAGTGAGTTATGGAAAATTCAAGCTCCTGGTGAGTGAGCGGTTTTTGCCTGAAAGCACCGTTTTTGAGCTTCAACCGGATGTGGTGAGTTTTAATCCTCAGGGAGCTAATACAAGCAATATAGAACACTTAGCACTGAACAGTGGAATCCAGGAATTAATAATTTCAGGCTATAATAAATTCAAATTTTCTCAGAGTTTTGAGAATAAAGTTTTCCAGACTTCCAGGCTCGGAGCAGTGACAATCAAAGTTAAAAGTAAAAAGTTTGATATCAGCACAGTGCTGGGAAAAAGAAAAATAACCTATAGTCTTTAGTATGAGTTTAAACGGAAATTTAAATACCCTCTCCTTTCCAGACTTGCTGCAGCTAATCGGCTCCAGCAAGAAAACCGGGGTGCTGACCCTGATGCGTCAGGCACAGAGAAAAGAGATC
The DNA here is from genome assembly GCA_022865345.1 of Candidatus Zixiibacteriota bacterium. Taxonomy (NCBI): domain Bacteria; kingdom Pseudomonadati; phylum Candidatus Zixiibacteriota; species Candidatus Zixiibacteriota bacterium. The sequence continues at coordinate 19,825 of JALHSU010000241.1, read as the reverse complement.
TACTTCCGGGAGGGAAACATTGTCTATGCCACTTCCTCTAACACCGAAGAGGAGTTGATCGGTAACCTGCTTATAAGGCTGGGCAAACTTTCTCAGGCTGAATTAGATCAGGTTATAAAGCTGCACCGGGCAACCGGTAAGATGATCGGGGCAACAGTGGTGGAGATGGGGCTTTTGAAAAAAGAAGAACTGGTCGCCTGTCTGAAATTGCAGATCGAGGAGATCGTTTACAACCTTTTTAGCTGGAAAGAGGGGGATTTTATTTTCCAGGACGACAAAGAGCCAGCAGAAGGACAGATTACCACCAATCTTAATACCATCAATGTCATTATGGAGGGGACCAGAAAAATAGATGAAATGGTGGAGATGCAGAAAACCCTTCCGAAGGATGATATGGTGCTGAAGGGTAATCCGAATCCCAAGGTCGGTTCTTCCTCTTCGGTCAGCCTGAGCCTGGATGAGTTCAAAGTATTGCTTATGGTTGACGGGGAGAGAACCTATCCAGATATCTTAGAGGAAAGCCCTCTGGGTGAATATAGCACCTCCAGGGCACTGCTCAAGCTTATAGATCAGGGGATGGTGACTCCGGGAGAAAAAAGGCAGACCAGAAAAGACAAGAGGAAGGAAGAATCGGCTCTGCTGGAGATTCTAACTCAGGTATTCTCCACCAGCTTTTCGATAGTGGATAAAGTCCTGTTGCAGAAATTGGGTAAAGTTCAGGAGAAATTGTGGGAGCGTGCTTTGACTCAAAAGCAGTCCTCATTTCCGGTTCTAAATCATCTGATAAAAAACGGAACTTTACTTCAGTCCAGTGATTTTGCAATGCGATTGAACAATATCCCGGAAGAGGTAAGATTACACCAGGTTTCCCATGGCCTGCAGGGCCTGCTTTCAGGATATCTGACCTTGGCCCATAACTACCTGGGGGAGGATATCACCAGGCTTATCACCACTGAGATAAAGAAAAGCACAGCTCCTTTTCTTCTAAAGGAAAGGGAAGTGGTAAAGAAATACAGTTTAGAAGATGACCTTTTCAGAACTCTTAAATTGGCTTTAAAAGGGGAGGAGTCGGTTTAGAGGATGAAGTCGTCTGGGTTAAAATCGAAATTTCGGTCCATTTGGTTAATTTTGCTCCTGGTTTTTTTACCCTGGAGCAGCTGCCTGGCTGAGGAGCAAGCTACAAGCGAGGCATCCTTTTTAGGGACTTTGCTTACCCTCATAATTCTCTTGATCCTGGGCAGCGGCATCTTTTTTGCTCTTAAAATCTATTCATTACTTAAGGGGGGAGAGCTTTCTTCGGTCTGGGTTTTCTCGGGTCTGGCTCTGTCGATTTTGCTTATTTCGGTTTTCCTGGAGTTTCTGCAGAGTTTAGGCGCAGTAAGCGGTCTGCCCACTTTTGTTTTCCTTTTTCAACTTCTGGGTTTTTTTCTTCTGGTTTTTGGATTAATTCTTTTAAAGAAAAAACTCAGTTGAAAAGGGCATTCCTCCTAAGGCTCTATTCTTTAAAGTTAAGTTATTCCCTTAAAATGTCGATAATTTCCATGGTATATCTTTTTTAGAGAGAAAAGATTATGGCTAATCTATTGGAATTAGAAGAAAGGATTGACAAGTGTCAAAAAATCCTTTCTGAGCATCCAGATTCTCAGATATTTGCAGCTCTGGCAGAGGCTTACAGGAAAAAAGGAGAGCTGGATAGGGCGTTTGAATTTTGCCGTAATGGGCTGAGAAACCATCCGGATTATGGGGCCGGACATCAGATTATGGCCAAGATAAATTTTGACCGGGAGATGTATTCAGAGGCAGAAAAAGAGCTCCTTTTAGCCATAAAATCAGATGGCAGAACTCGTTTGACCGAGCAGCTCTTAGCGCGGATAATGACAAAAAGAGGAGAATTCAAAGAAGCAAAAAATATAGTCGAAAAACTTCTTTCAACCGACAAAAAGAATTCAACCCTCAAAACCCTGCTGGAGGAAGTTCAGAAAGGTCTCAAGGAGGAGAAGAAGGAGAAGAAAAGGGAAGCAGTTTTGATGCCTCCAGAGGAGACTTTCCGTCAGGAAGAGAAGCCGGTAAAAATAATTGATAAGAACCTACCTTTTTCAGAGGCTCTTTTCAGCTTAACCTCTCTGCCAAGTCTTATGGCGGCATTAGTGATAGGAGATGATGGTCTGGTCAGAGAAAGCAGATTAAAGATCGATTTTGACCAGGAAAGCCTTGGAGCTACAGGCACCCAGATTTTCAGGGAGATAAGAGAAAACCTTCCCTCGATCAACTTCGGCGAGCTGCACCAGTTCCTGCTGGAAACTGAGGAGATGGACTTCTGGGCAGTCAGGTTAAAAAAATACATCTTGCTGATGGTCTGCCGAAGCGAAGCCAATCTCGGGTTTTTGAAGATACAGGTTGATCAGATATTAGAGAGGTTGGCTGAAGAGTAAAATTCAAAAAGGCAAAAAACCATGGAAAGAGAAGACAATTTTAAAGAATACCGGCAGTTTTTTATACTTTCTGCCTTCCTGGCGGTTTTCCCGCTGCTCTTTTTTCCCAAGAGTCTCGGGTTCGAATTAAAACCTCTTTTGCTTTTTCCATTGGAACTGCTCTGGTATATCTTGATTTACTTTCTCCTTTTCCCTTTTCTCTCCTTTCCTATGGTCATGCTTTATTCTTTTTTTAGTTTTTTGCTCAGGGTTTCAATCGGCATAATCTTCGGAGTTCTCATTTCCTTTATGTTCTCTTTGAATCTGCTTTCATCCTTGAAATCGGGGATCGCAACCTATCTTCCGTCGATTCTGTTTCAGCTGGTACTGCTGCCCCTGCTTTTCAAGTTTTCTTTTGGAGACAAGATCATAAAACATGAGAGGGATAAAAAATTGGAGAGGTCCAAGCCTATCCCGGAGGTGAGGGATGAAATCGTTCCTCTCCACCCAAAGGCTGAACCAAAAGAAGGCACTCTGGAAAATGCTTTGAGCTACCTCAAGGAATATTCCGGGGTGGAGGGAGCTTTTTTAGTTGACTCCGAAGGGTTGATTCTGGGACAAACTTGCGAGGAAGGTTTGGACGGCGAGAAGGTTGCTCCTTTAGCCTTGAGCCTGGAGGATATAAATTCCAATCTGCTAAAAAAATTGGGAGAATCCAAGATAGAAAGAATTCAGCTGTTCACCCCCAAGAGATGGATAAATCTAAATAGGGTTTTAGATTTTACGCTGGTAACCATAGCCAGTCGTAATACGGATGAACTGCTGAACATTCGAATAATGAAATCAGCTGAAATGCTCAAAAAGTTCTTAAAAGAAAAATATGGAAAACTCCTGGGATCAGAGGAGGGAAGAAATGTATCAGATCTTAGAGGAGCTTAACAAAACCACCGGTATCACCGGAAGCATGTTGGTGGGGAATGATGGTATTATCATCGCGGCGGATCTGGACACCAGATTTCAAGATGAGACCGTGGGCGCCATGGCAGCTTCGATCATCAGTACGGTTCAGAAATCTCTGGAGAGGCTGAAAAGTACTCATCTGAAGCAGGTAACCATCGAAGCCGAGCAGGGGAAGCTTTTCCTGACGGATGTGGGTTTTGGGATACTGGTGGTGACGACCGAGCCGAACGTGAACATCGGATTGGTTCGGTTGGAGATCAAGAACACTGCTTCTAAAATCAAAGAGCGGAATTTTTAAAAAAAGAGAAGAAAGCAGAAGATGGTCTCGATAAACTATGCTTTCAGAGAGATCTCCTGTAAGATAGTCTATTACGGACCGGGGTTGAGTGGCAAGACCACCAACCTCATTTATATACATAAGAAGGCTCCTCCTCAAACCAAAGGAGAGCTGATCTCTTTGGCAACCGATGCGGACAGAACTCTTTATTTTGATTTTCTGCCCATCGATATAGGTCCGGTACAGGGGTTTGCGACAAAATTTCAGCTCTACACGGTTCCGGGCCAGGTTTATTACAATGCCACCAGGAAACTGGTCTTGAGAGGAGTGGACGGGCTGGTCTTTGTGGTTGATTCGCAAGCAGCTAAGTTAGAGGAGAATATCGAAAGCATGAATAATCTGATAGAGAATCTGGAAGAATACGGTTATGTCCTGGAAGAGCTCCCCATGATTATTCAATATAATAAAAGGGACTTAGAAGAGGTATCCAGTTTAGAAGAGCTGGAGAAGTGCTTGAACCCCAGGGGACTCCCTTATTTTGAAGCTGTGGTGGTCAAGGGGATAGGTGTCTTCGACACTCTGAAAGCCATCAGCAAACTGGTTCTGGAGAAAGCCAGGGGTAAATCTGAGCCAGAGGGGAAAAAGGAACTGGTCTCAGTGGCAGCAGAATCTAAACCTTCGGTTATGCCATCAGCCGAGAAAGAAGAGCTGGAGAAAAAGCCGTATGCTCCCCCAAGAGAAGCTGTACCTAAAACTCCGCTGGGGAAAGATTCTTTTGAAGAGGTGGAAAGAGATCTAGAGCAGCCCGAGAAAACCTACCGGGTGGAAGAAAAGTTGGAAAAAACGAGAGAAAGAGAAAAAGAAGAACAAGCCAAAGAAGCAGTAAGATTACAGAAAGAGAAAGAGGAGGAGTTAATCAAGGCAAGACTGAGAAAGCAGGAAGAAAAGGCAAGAAAGGATAGAGAAGAAGCAGAAAGAAAGAAGCTGTTCATGGAAAAGCTGGAAAGAGAAATGGCGGAAGTCGAAAGACAAAAGAAGGCATTGGAATTGGAAAAAATTAAAGAAGCAGAAGAGTTGAAGAAAAAAGAGCAAGCCGCGCTAATCGAGAAAATGAAAGAGATGGAGGAAGAAAAGAAGACGCTTATCCAAAGTCAATCTGAGGTCGAAAGGGAAACTGTCGAGGCTGAAAGAGTCTCTAAAGAGGCAGTCCCAGAGAAGCCGGCTCAAACGGTAAAAGCTGAAGAAACCAGTCTTCCGTTCCAGAGTAAAGTTATCATTTCGCCGATGTTAAGACAAAAGAAAACCAAGCCCGCCAAAGGCGGATTCTTGTGGAGATGGATACAAAAAATAGCAGGTCCGAATTTGGATCCAAAGGACAGGAGGTAAAAATTGCTGGATGATAACTTGATTATCCATGAGGAAGAGATCGAGAAAATCGATCGGGCTTTGATTAAGCTGATCAAAGGGGCTGAAGCTAAATGCGCTCTCCTGGTGGATAAAGACGGCCACCTGATAACCCGTCAGGGGTTCACCCATTCCCTGGACACAACGGCTTTGGCAGCTCTTCTTGCAGGAAGCTTTGCCTCTACCCGGGAGATCGCCCGATTAGTCGGGGAGCCGGAGTTTTCGGTTCTTTTCCATCAGGGGAAAAAGGACCATATTCATATCTCCTTAGTAGGGGAAAGATCGATCCTGGTGGTTATCTTTGACGACCGTACTACCATTGGGATGGTCAGGCTTTATGCCAAGGAATGTGGTGAGGAATTAGCCGCTATCCTGGGGCAGGCACACCAGAGCAAGAAGAAAAGCGAGCCAGCTATAGATTCTGGCTTTGCCGCATCAGCCGAAGACCGGTTAAATGATATTTTCAGAGATTAAAACTGATCAGCTTTAAAAGTCTCAGAGTAACTAACTATGTCTGTAGAATTGGGGGAGATGCTGGTCAAGGCTGGGAAGATCAGCCGTGAACAGTTAGCTAAAGCCTTAGAGCTCCAGAAAAAAGGTGATGCTAAGTTAGGGCAGGTCCTGGTGAAAATGGGCGCCATCCAGGATGAGGATGAGCTGTCCGAATTCATCGGGAGACAGCTTAACATCGGAGCTCTGAGGATTTCGGATATCGAGCTTAACCCCGAAGTCGTCAAGCTCATTCCTGCGGACATCGCCAGGAAATTCAACGTTATTGCGGTCAGCAAGTTAGGCCGTACCTTAATAGTCGCCATTTCAGATCCCAGCAACATCTACGTATTAGATGCAGTCAAATTCATCACTGGCTGCTCGATTCAGCCGGTCATCAGCCCGGAAAAAGCCATCCAGAAAGCCATCGATGTCTACTATCAGGAAAGCTCCGGAATAGATGAGATCCTGAAAGGGATGAAAGAAGAGGATCTGGAGGTCATAGAAGCTTCTGAAGAGGTTCCCACAGAACAAGACCTGCGCTCAGCAGTACAGGACAAACCTTTAGTAAAATTAGTAGACGGGATTATCTCGGATGCCATAAAAAGAGGTGCCTCGGACATTCATTTGGAGAGTTATGAGAAAAGGATCAGGGTTAGATACAGATTAGACGGCAACCTGCAGGAGATGTCTCCTTTACCTTTCAAATACCGGGCGGCTATAGTCTCCAGGGTAAAGATTATGGCAGATTTGGATATTTCAGAGAGAAGACTGCCACAAGATGGAAGGATCAAAGTCAAGATAGGAGACCGGGCAGTGGATATTAGAGTATCAGTTCTGCCAACTATCTTCGGAGAGAAAGTGGTTATGCGTATTCTGGATCCCAGAAGCTTGATGGTGGATCTGACTAAACTTGGATTTCCGGAAAAGGGATTAAAACAATTTGCAGAAGCGATCAAGTTACCTTATGGAATGGTTTTGGTAACCGGTCCCACGGGAAGTGGTAAAACCACCACTCTGTATTCGGCTTTAAAACAGATTAATGAACCGGATATAAATATAATGACAGCAGAGGACCCGGTGGAATTCAATTTCGATGGCATAAATCAGGTAGCCATAAAGAGCGACATAGGTTTTACCTTTGCCACCTGTCTGAGGTCCTTTCTGCGTCAGGACCCGGATGTTATCATGGTGGGAGAGATAAGAGACGGGGAAACAGCCGATATAGCTATTCGAGCCGCTTTAACCGGACATTTAGTTTTCTCTACGGTGCATACTAATGATGCGGCGAGTACTATCAACCGGCTTGTAGACATAGGAGTGCCCGGTTATCTGGTGGCTTCAGCAGTAAGATTGATAATGGCTCAGAGAATGGTAAGGAAGATTTGCAATTTTTGCAAAGATGAAGTTGAAGTGAGGCCGGAAACACTTTTGAGATTAGGTGTTCCGGAGAACGAGATTAAAGATTTCAAGGTTTATCAGGGTAAGGGTTGTCAGGAATGTAATAAAACCGGCTTTTCCGGCAGAACCGGTCTATTTGAGATTATGCCTATCACTCCGGATATCGAGAAGATGATCTTAGAGGGTAAATCCAGTCAGGAGATAAATGCGTATGCCGTTGCTAATGGGATGCTGACGCTCAGAATGGCTGCTATAGAGAAGCTCAAAAATGGTATAACTTCCATCGAAGAGGTAATAGCGGAAACCACAGTTTAGATTGATTTGTTCATAGCCACTTTAGTGGCGTAAAACTTGACTAAAGTCGGTTTGAACTGGAATAACGGTGTAAAACAAAAAGCCATGAGCTTTACACGTTGAGCGTGACCATTTCTGCTCTACGTTGGTCTCCTGACCAACGTCGAAAAAATATGGTAGCGTCCGGGTTTATCCCGGACGTTTTTTTGTATCGGTCCAATCTTTGGCGGGACCATTCTTGTTTCGGTAAGGTACAAGCTTTAGGTTGCGAACTCACCCTGAATCCCTCTCTTGTAAAAAGATGGATTTTTGCTCCCCTTCTCTTAGTAAGTCGAAGATCCCGCCAAAGGCGGGGAGAAGGGGCCAGGGGATGAGTTCGAGTGACTGAAGAAACTCACCCTGAATCTCTCTCTGGGAATGAGAGGGATTCGTAGCGCGACCCTTTCAGGGTCGCTGACGATTTTATGTAGGGGAAAACTTCAGCCTTCCATTTTTTCTGGTGGGGTCAGAGTTACCTCGTCACACCATAAAGGAAATTAGGATCGGGTGGTAATACCTTAACTTTTTTTTGTAGCGGAAGGCTTTAGCCTTCCATTTCCTTGTGGAAACCTGAAGGTTTCCGCTACATTAAATACCTAACCTTCTCCTCAGGAAGGAGAAGGAATCGTAGCGCGTCCCTTGCAGGGTTGCTAAAGATTTAAGGTAGAGGTCCCGCCTGTGGCGGGACCATTCTTGTTTTTAGAAAAAAAATAATCCCATCTTGCCCTCAAGGTGGGATTATGAGTAACCTCACCCTGACCCTCTCCTAAGAGGAGAGGGAGAAACTAATATGCCCTTAATCCTTTCTTTATCTCCTCCGCCTTTTGATATACCTCCTCAATTCCTCCAACCATATAGAATGCTTGTTCAGGCAGGTTGTCTAATTCTCCCTGAATTATCTTTTTGAACCCTTTGATGGTATCTTCTAATTTCACATATCTGCCTTCAGTTCCGGTAAATGCTTCTGCCACATAAAAAGGCTGGGATAAAAATTTCTGGATTCTCCTTGCCCGGGCTACAATCGTCTTATCTTCCTCTGAAAGCTCATCCATTCCTAAGATTGCGATAATATCCTGCAGGTCTTTATATCTTTGTAAAATCTTCTGTACTGTCCTGGCGGTTTCATAATGTTCCTGACCAACAACATTTGGGTCTAAAATGCGCGAAGTCGATGCCAGGGGATCAACTGCAGGATATAAGCCTAATTCAGTAAGCTGTCTGGATAAAACCGTTGTGGCATCTAAATGAGAAAAAGCAGTTGCAGGTGCCGGATCAGTCAGGTCATCTGCAGGCACGTAGATTGCCTGAACCGAGGTTATGGAGCCTGATTTGGTGGAGGTGATTCTCTCCTGCAGGTCACCCATCTCAGTGCCCAGGGTAGGCTGGTAACCAACTGCAGAGGGCATTCTGCCCAGAAGGGCTGAAACTTCTGAGCCAGCCTGGACAAATCTGAAGATATTGTCGATGAATAACAGGATATCCCGGTTCTCTTCATCTCGGAAATATTCAGCCATTGTCACACCGGTCAAACCAACTCTTAATCTGGCACCAGGCGGCTCATTCATCTGTCCGAAGACCAGAACGGTCTTAGAAATAACACCGGACTCCTTCATAGAAAGCCATAAGTCGTTTCCTTCTCTGGTTCTCTCGCCTACTCCACAGAAAACCGAATAACCACCATGCTCTTTAGCTATATTTCTGATCAGTTCCATCACCACCACTGTCTTGCCCACTCCAGCGCCTCCAAAAAGCCCTACTTTCCCGCCTTTTACATAAGGCTCTAAAAGATCGATCACCTTGATCCCGGTCTCGAAAATGGAAACCTTTGTATCCAGATCTTCAAATGCAGGGGGGTGCCGGTGAATCGGATATTTCTTCCCTCCATCCTGCAGAGGGCCTAATTCATCAATAGGTTCTCCTAAGAGGTTGAAGAGCCTGCCTAACGTTTTTTCTCCGACCGGAACGGTGATAGGACCTCCGGTGTCAATTGCCTGCATCCCCCGGACCAAGCCATCAGTTGAGGCTAAGGCGATACAGCGGACCAGATCATTCCCGATGTGCATGGCTACCTCAACTGTCAAATTGATATTCCTTTTCTCGTCCACGATCTTAATTGCGTTCTGGATATTAGGCAGTTTGTCCGAAGGGAACTGAATATCCACTGTGGGCCCGATTATCTGCTTGATTATACCAATATTCATTTCTATTTTACTCCTTTACTAAGAATTTATCTTGATTGGAGTGTAAAGCCGTCAAGGTCTTGTCCGCAGGATCCTGGCGAAGACTTCAGCTTTACGAAGAATGGTAAACCTAAAGGTTTACACTCCAGTATATCCAGTTTGGTTCTAAGCGACTTTAGTCGCGACGCTTCCGCCACTAAAGTGGCTATGAACAATACAATTTCTTCAAACCGACTTCAGTCGGGTTCTTAATATCATTTTAAAGCCTCTACTCCGCTGGCGATTTCCACCATCTCCTTGGTGATCGCAGCCTGCCGGGCTTTATTCCTGAGCAAAGTCAGTTGGTCAATCATCTCATCGGCGTTTCTGGTAGCGGATCCCATTGCAATCATTCGGGAGCCCTGCTCCGAGGCAAATGCTTCAGATAAGGCTATCTGAACACGGGTCAGGCAATACCTGGGTAAAAGGTTATCAAAAAGCATCTCCGCTGAAGGCTCGAATATATATTCTATGTAACCTTTCTCTTCTTCCTCAGGCCTCTCGATATTCAGAAACTTATCCAGAGCTACCCGATAAGAGGTGACGGTCAGAAATTTAGTGTAGAGCAAAAAGATCTCATCCACCTCTCTGGATAAGAAAAGATTTACCAGGTTAGCGGTTATCTCTTTTGTTCTGGTAAGCTCTAACTTACCTCCCAAATCTATATATTTCAACCTTATCTCATAGGGTCTTCTGCGGTAATGGTAGAATCCCTTTTTGCCTATGAGTACTAACTTGATCTTGTTCTTACTCTCCTGACTTAAGAACTCCTCTGCCTTGCGAAAAACATTCACATTATAAGAACCGCAAAGTCCTCTATCCGAAGTTATTATAACCAGGCACTTGTGCTTGACCTCTCTTTTCTCAAATAGAGGATGGGTTATGGTGGTTGAAGCTGAGGAAAGGTTCTCCAGGATAACTTGCATTTTTGATGCATAAGGTCTGGAGGATACAAGCCTGGTCTGAGCTTTCCTAAGCTTGGCAGCAGAGACCAGCTCCATTGCCCTGGTAAGCTGCATAGTGCTGCTAACAGATCTTATCCTTCGCCTTAAGATTTTTAATGATTCCATATTTTAGTTACCGCGTCTGAGTGGGTTCGATAAATCGAACCCCTACATTACCGTGTAGTTGCTTGATTTATCAAGCTATTTTGCTCAATGAATCGAGCAACTAAATATTGTGCCTGCCACATCCCCTGACCTAGCAGGTTTCTCGTCGGGTCAGGGGACCCGACGAGCACAAGCTTTAGCTTTACTTTTTTGGTAAACCTGAAGGTTTACACTCCAAAGAATCTGGTTCGATGAATCGAACCCCTACTTTAGAAACTCCTGTTTGAATTTCTTTATGGCCTCATTCAATTTCTTTTCAGTTGCCTCGTCCAGATTCTTAGTCTGCGAAATTGAATGTCCTACATCCGGATACTGAGATTCCATGAATTTATGGAATTCGACCTCAAAGGGTTTGACCAGTTCCAGTTTAACATCATCTAAATATCCGTGAGTTGCCACGTATATAATCATCACCTGCTTTTCCAGAGGCATAGGCTCGAATTGAACCTGCTTCAAGATCTCCACCGTTTTTTCACCCCGATTCAACTGGGCTCTGGAAGCCTCATCCAATTCTGAGCCAAACTGGGCAAAAGCAGCCAACTCCCGGTATTGAGCTAAATCCAGCTTAAGTCTCCCCGCCACTTTTTTCATAGCTTTAGTCTGGGCATTGCCACCTACTCTGGAGACTGAGATTCCTACGTTGATAGCAGGTCTGACCCCGGCATAGAAAAGATCCGATTCCAGATAAATCTGACCATCAGTGATGGAGATCACGTTAGTAGGGATATAAGCAGTAACGTCACCAGCTTGGGTTTCGATTATCGGCAGAGCAGTTAATGAACCGCCTCCTAAGTCATCCCTTAATTTAGCAGCCCTTTCCAAAAGCCTGGAGTGCAAATAAAAGATGTCGCCGGGATAGGCTTCACGTCCGGGAGGCCTTCTCAAAAGCAAGGAAAGCTGCCTATACGCCTGAGCATGTTTGGAAAGGTCATCATATATCACCACCACATGTTTTTTATTATATAAAAACTCCTCCCCCATGGCGCAGCCGGCATAAGGGGCGATATATTGCAAAGGAGCTGGGTCTGCGGCTGATGAGGCAACAACCGTGGTATATTCCATTGCCTTATAATCCTCAAAGATCTTCACCACCTGAGCTATGGTTGAATCCTTCTGTCCGATAGCTACATAAATACAATAGATGTCAGAGTTTTTTTGATTGATTATAGTGTCTAAAGCCAGGGCAGTTTTCCCGGTCTGCCGGTCACCGATTATTAGTTCTCTTTGACCACGTCCGATCGGTATCATTGAGTCTATAGCCTTAAGTCCCGTTTGCACCGGCTCCTTGACCGGTTGTCTCTGCACCACGTTGGGCGCTCTTCCTTCGATCGGTCGGAATTTCTCAGTAACAACAGGACCTTTTCCATCCAGGGGCTGGCCCAGGGCATTAACTACTCTTCCGATTAAAGCTTCTCCCACCGGGACTGAGGCGATCCTGCCCGTTCTTTTGACTATATCCCCTTCCTTAATCTGCTGGTCTGAGCCGAAAATGGCAGCTCCTACGTTGTCCTCCTCTAAATTAAGTATGACCCCGATTACATCATTCGGGAACTGGATCAGCTCGCTCATCATCGCATCTTCCAGACCCCAGATTCGGGCAATCCCGTCCCCAACCTGCAGGACCACACCCACACTCTCCATCTCCAGCTTGGTTTTGTATTTTTCGATCTCTTTTTGAATTATCTGACTGACCTCTTCCGGCCTTAAAGGCATAAATACTCCTTCGATGTTCGCTGTTAGCTATTGGCTTTTCGATATTATAACTTAAGTTACATCATTGAAACAAGCCTAATGAATTCGGCAACTACTTCTAATATTTTCGTAGCGTCAGGGTTTACCCCTGACGTTGTTTTTGTTCGTCCCGTAAAGTAACGGGAAGTTATAACCTGTAGCGTCCTCACTCCCGTGAGGACGGTAATCCGTTGCCACAGGAGTGGCAACGCTACGGTCTTTTCAGACTTTCAAACTCAGAAGGCTTTCTCTCAATTTGTCGAGTTCGGTTCTGATGCTCTTATCGATGATCTGATTACCGACAATTACTCTTATGCCACCGATTATCCCAGGGTCGAGCTTGAAAATCAAGCTCACTTTTTTACCAGTCTTTTTCTCCATTTTTTCTTTTAGAGACACAGATAACCCTTCATCCAGAGGTGAAGCGGTGATTACCTGAGCCTCGACCAGGCCTTCCTTCTCTTTCAAAAGTTTGTCGTAATCGGTGTTTATTCCACAGATCTGTTCCATCCGACCTTTGCTTAAAATGAAAAGAAAAAATTGATATAGAAGCTCAGATATTTTACCTCTAAGAGTCAGCTGAAGCATTTTCTCTTTATCTTCCCCTGATATCTGAGGTGCTTCAAAAAAGGCTCTGAGTTCAGAGTTTTTCTCCCACAGGTCTGAGACAAAGCTCAACTCTTTCTGAGTCTGCTCAGTTAGTCCTTCTCCGGCAGATTCAGACGCATTGAAAAGGGCGAGCGCATATCTTTTGCTGACTATCTGGTCAATCATCTAAATCTTCTCCAGTCCCTGGATGAAATCGGAAATGTATTTTCTGTCCTTCTCCTTGTCCAGTCGCACCTGGATGATTTTCTCTGCGGCTTGCAGGCTGAGATTCACCAGATCGTTTTTGAGCTGGACTTTGGCTTTTTCCAGCTCCCTCTGGATTTCCTCCTTGGAACGGCCTAAAATCTCCAGCGCTTCTTTACGGGCATTCTCTTTGACCTGGTTTGCCATCTGCTGGCCTTCTTTGACCGATTCCAGGATCTTCTGCCGGGCTAAGCCCTCGATATCTTTCAGCTTGGCTTCATATTCTAAGGTGAGCCCCTTCACATTTTCCCTCTCATCTTCGATCTTGTCGAATTCCGATTTTATCTTAGTCCGGCGTTCCTCTAAAATTCCTAAAAGCGGTTTCCAAGCAAATCTCTTAAGGATAAATAACGCAATGAGAAAGCCTATTATCTGAGTGACAACCTGCCCGATTTCTAAATTCATATATCTACCTCATGGCTAAAGGGAAGATAAAAAATCAATACTTCCCTGAAAGAAGGTAATTTTCAGGCGATCCTGAAAGGGTCGCGCCACCAATTCGTCTCAACCAATCTTTCCGGATAATACGAAAACAGTTACCAGGGCATAAATGGTCAGAGCCTCCAGGAGCGCACAGCCGATGATCATTCCTACCTGGATTTTGCCGGCGGCTTCGGGCTGTCTTCCCATTGCCTCCATTGCCGCAGAAACCGCTCTGCCCAGCCCGAAAGCTGAGCCGAAAGCGGCTATAGCTAACCCGAAGGGTAGAGCTAAAGCCAGCGCAGTTTGATAAGTCATAAAATCCTCCTTTTAACAAATAAGTTAAAGGTTATAAGTTAATGCTTTTCTTCCTCATGCGGAAACATAAGTAAAAAATATATAGTCGAAAGCAGGGTAAAAACTAAAGCCTGAATGGTACCGGTAAGCAAAGCCAGAAAGATAAAAGGAACCTGCAAAGGCAATCCCACCGGGAGATTCAAAAAGCTTAAAGCCATTACACCCAGGCTCACGAAGACAGCTATCAGGATATCCTCTCCGGTTATATTTCCAAAAAGTCGCAAAGAGAGACTCATCGGTTTTGCCAGCTCTCCTATAATATGAATAGGCAGGTTTATCGGGACTAAAGCCCAGGTCACAAAATCTCTGGGATTACCGGCTAAATGGTCTAAATAACCAATGATACCTAAATTTTTAATTCCTGTAAACTGGACATACAAAAATACGCAGATTGCCAGGGCAACTGTGGTATTTAAAGAAGAGGAGGGGGATTTCATCCCCGGTATCAACCCCAGGAAGTTCATACATAAGATATAAATGAAAAGCGTGCCCAGGAACGGGGTGAACTGTCTACCTCTTGGCCCTAAAATCCCACAGATGAAATTATCCAGGCTTTCAACTGCTATCTCCATAAAGTTCTGTAACTTCCCCGGTAACAGGGTTTTTCGTCTCGAAGAAAAATAGGCCACAAACCCCAGGATCAGAATGATTATCAGCGAGAAAACTACGTTCTGCCAGGTATGTAAGAACTGAACTAGTGCGGTCTTGCCATATCTCTCATAAAGTAAGGTTATGAAATTGGGAAGCTCCGGGGCACCTTGTTCGGCTGCCTTTTTGCCAGCTTCCTTTGCTCCAGTAGAGACTAAGAGGAGGAGAATATTTAGTATCCTGATCATCTTAAACTTTTATCAATGGAGTTGATTTTGTCCGGGTTCAACGGTGAGATCTTTTTGTCTTCTGTGGAAACAGAGGGGAGCACCACCTGTCCTAATGCCTTTAGAAAAGTGATAACAAAAATCAGGGTGAACCCTATAAGCAGGCTCTCCACTGGAAAATATTTGAATCTAAGAAGAATGTAGCCTGCAAAATAGAGCAATGGAAATTTGACCAGAAGTATTAAGGAAAGTTTTCCCTTGTTCGGTTTTTTCAGGCTGAATGCTTCAACTACAAGCTGGGTGATGAAAAACAGATTCAAACATCCCCAGGCGGTGCCCAGAAAAAGTCCCAGACCAAAAGGGAAGTTCCGATAAACCGCCACGAACAGAAATGCTAGG
Source organism: Candidatus Zixiibacteriota bacterium (assembly GCA_022865345.1). Taxonomy (NCBI): domain Bacteria; kingdom Pseudomonadati; phylum Candidatus Zixiibacteriota; species Candidatus Zixiibacteriota bacterium. The sequence continues at coordinate 4,648 of JALHSU010000241.1, read as the reverse complement.
GCTGAGACAATCAAAGAGGTACGGATGATTCTATTTATGAATTCCAAACCCATAGGTTTTTCTTTTCAGTTATCCCCTTTATTTTCGTTATCCATCTCCTGCATTGCTCTTTTAACCAGATTATAGACCTCCTTGCCCGAGGCAATGAATCCAAATATAATAAAAAGTATCATCAGGTAGGGAGAGGTGTGCAGCTTTTTGTCCAGAAAATTACCTATGAAATAACCGATTATCGGGCCCACTGCCAGGATCAAAGGTATGACCGTGTAAATCCCTGCCTGCCTCAGGTTGGAATAAAACTTATCTTTGTTTTCCATTTCAATCCTTATATCTTGCATAAGCTCAAAACTAATTATTATACATACAAAACAAAAAAAGTCAAGTATTTTTAAAAATATCGAGCAGGCCAACTTGGACTTTTTTTTACTTGACAAAAGACAAGGGGGGAGGGTATTTTGTAGAATCGTATCTTCGAGAAGCTGACCTACCAAAACCTTACAGGTGTACGCATGAGGGAAACCAAGTTAAAAGAATCGGCCGTAAGAAAAAAGATTGATCTAATACTACATAATCTTGGCTGGATAATTGACGAAGAAGATCGCAAGTGTAATGTTATCACCGAGACACCGAAAACCGAGGAACAAAAAGAAAAATTGAAGGGTAAAGAGGGCGACTATTTTCTATACAAGTCTGGAACTGACAATATCCTAGCTGTCATCGAAGCAAAAAGGCCGGATGAAAGCATAAAAGATGCCCTGAGGCAGGGGGTTGAGTTTTACGCCGTACCTCTCGGAGTTAATATTGTCATAGCAACGGATGGAGCAATATTAGAGACATACCATGTCAAAGATAAAACAGAGTTAAAAATAGACGGTGAGCCGATAACAGATCTACTATCGGAGAAAGATTTACTAAGATTTATCGAGAAAGCAGATATAGAGTCACCGCAAGAGATAAAATACACTAAACAGGAACTTATAAAGGTATTCGGGAGAGCCAACGACCTACTGCGCCAGGAAGGGCTGAGAGAAGGAATCGAAAGATTTACAGAGTTCGCCAATATTCTATTTCTGAAATTAATCAGTGAAATGGAAGAGGAGAGAGAGAAGAACGACGAGAAAAGAATATTGGAAGAACAATATTGTTGGGGCAGTTTTTCGGATTTAGATGAACAAAGAATGTTGAGCTATATCAACGATACCATATTACCTCACCTTGTTGGAAGATACAATCATAGCGGAGATGTGTTTGAAACCAGACTGAAAATTACCAATCCTCGAATCCTAAAGAAAATCGTTGACGATTTAGGAAAGTTGAAATTGATAAATGTTGATTCTGATATAAAAGGTGACGCGTTCGAGTATTTTCTGAAAAACTCTGTCACTGTGGGAAATGATTTAGGGGAGTATTTTACACCCAGGCATATTGTGAAATTGATGGTCAAGCTTGTCGACCCCAATTTTGGCGACAAGGTTTACGATCCGTGTTGTGGAACGGCAGGTTTTTTAATTGAAGCATTCCATCACATAAAAAGCAAGTGTAGTCAGACCAAGAGGAACATTAAGTATCTAAAAGAAAAAACTGCATATGGCAATGAACTAACAGCTACCGCAAAAATAGCGAAAATGAACATGATCCTGACAGGCGATGGTCATACAAACATTAAGCAGAGAGACAGCTTAAAATATCGTGTTAAAAATATGTATGATATAGTTCTTACAAATTTTCCATTTTCTCAAAGAACGGATTACGGGAAACTATATGGGTTTAATACAGAAGACGCCAACCCGATTTTTATTAAGCATGTAATTGATTCTTTAAAAAATGGTGGTAGGGGAGGTCTAATTTCATTTCAGGGCGTGCTCTATGACAAGAATGCCACCTATGTAAAAATTAGAAGATATCTTTTAGAAAAATGTGAGTTAGAAGGTGTAATAAAATTACATAACTATGTCTTTCAACCATACACATCGGTAAATACAAGCATACTAATTTTTAAAAGAGGCAAGCAAACAAAGAAAGTCTGGTTTTTCTTGGTAGACGAAGATGGTTTTGAAAAAACTGGTAGCATAAAAGGACGTAGACCTATCGGATCGAATGACCTGAAATTGTTACAAGAATCATGGGATTCAAAAGCCACTACAGAGAAATCATGGATAGTAGATATTGAAACCATAAGAGTAAATAATTATAATCTTAATGCGGAAACCTATAAACCCCGACGAAAAGAAAGAACTAGGTTCGCTTCAGACAAACTCAGTGAGTGTGTAGAGGTTATTCGCGAGAGGGGTGAGGAACGGAAAATACCCTATATCGAAATAGGAGATATAGAGTTATACGGCAAAACCTATTTGTTAAAGGACAAGTCCTCAACCTCAACTTGCAAGGTGGCCCGTAAGAACAACATAATCATTTCTACAGTAAGACCTACCAGGGGGGCCGTGTCATACATTACAGAAGATGAGATAACTGTATCGTCGGCTTTTCTCATCGTCAAAAGCAATACACAAGAGCTTATGAATAGATTCCTGTTTTTTCTTCTCGCTTTTAACAATAGGTTTTACGATTACCTGCGAAGCCAGCAACAAGGTGCGACTTATCCTACGATTGAAGAGGCAAAAATATTGAATTTCCCCATTCCCCGCCTCCCCATTGATCTCCAAAATGAAAAGTTACAAATCTTTGAAAAACGATTAAGCATTATTCAGGCAACCACGCAATCCATAAAGAGTATAGAAAGTAATTTGTTTGACCCATTCATATTCGAGGATAAATTTGACAAGATGCCCCTAAAGGACTTGATATATCAGGGGAAAATGCAGAACGGGCTGTATAAGGAAAAACAATATTATGGCTCTGGTACTCCGATTGTCAGGATTGACAATTTTTATAACGGGAAATTGTTAAACAAGGAATTTAAGAAAGTAGTAATAACCGAAGAGGAAAAGAAAAGGTATGCCTTGAAAATGGGGGACATTTTACTCAATAGAGTAAATAGCGAAGATTATGTCGGCAAGTGTTGTGTGTTTGATGACGCCGAATCCATTTCTGTCTTTGAATCCAACATTATGAGATTCAGAGTTATTGAAAGTAAAGTTATCCCCGAATATATTGTTTTCTATTTTTCTTCAATCGGTGGGCGGCGGCAAATTCTCAGCAAAATAAAAAGAGCGGTAAATTAAGTTAGTGTTAATCAAGAAGACATTAAGTCAATTATGGTTCCAGTGCCAGAATTGGATACCCAAAAAAGTATTGTGAAGAAAATCAACACTGCGATAGAAACAGTTAGATATCTTGAACAAATTCGACAAGATAGTGCGCATTATCTTGCGTCGGAAATTAATAAGTTTTATTCCGATGAAGACCATGCGGCCAAGACCGACAAAATCTGAAAACAAATCCGGCAAATATCTTTATTACTGTCTCATACTCTCGGTTGGTATCCTAATCTTTCTGCCCGGCATTTTCTCCTTTTTTAATTCGGATGATTTTGTCTGGCTGAGAAACTCTCAGAAGATCAGCCTCGATACTATCTCTCATTTTGCCGTGAATTATAACCCAGTTTTAAAGTTCAGGCCTTTTACTCATCTTCTTTTCCAGTTTCTTTATGCGATTTTCCAGCTAAACCCTCTGGGTTATCACATCGCCAGTCTCTTTTTACATATAATAAATGCATTGATTTTCTATGCTCTCCTTTCGAAGTTCACCTCAGAACGCAAATTCTCGCTTTTCGCCTCCCTGATTTTCGTGTCCCATTTTGCCCAGGAGGAAACCATCCTATGGATTTCAGCCCTTTCCAGCCATCTGGTTACTTTCTTTTACCTCTGCTCGATCTGGTGCTTGTGGAGATATCTGGAAAAGCAGAAGTTAGGATTCTACTTGCTATCATTTATCTTGTCCGTACTGGCTTTGTTTTCCAAAGAGGATGGGACAACTATTTTCCTGGCAGTTTTTCTCCTGACAGCATTAAAATCATCCGGAGGTCTCACATCGAAGATCAAAAGGGGGATTTTGTTCTCGTCTCCGTTTTTCGGATTGACCGTGCTTTATTCGATTATCAGGTATTTTACTGTGCCTGAGCCTATAATGTCGAAGTTCATAACGCTCAATCCAGTGGTGATAATCAAAAACTTATGCTATTTCGGGATAAGCTTTCTTTTTCCGGTCAGGCTCTTCTTTGACCTGGTGGGTTTTAAGGTGCATTCTTATCTCAATAACATAGTTCAATTCAAATTGAATAATTTCTGGGCAATCCTGGTTATATTAATTATAAGTTTGGCTTTTCTTTTACTGATTATTCACTTTCTGAGAAAGAAAATCCCTGGTTTCAAATTGGGCCTGGTCTTGATTCTCATCGGGATTTTGCCTTATCTCCTGGTTAATGGAAATGGCCAGAGGTTTCTTTATTTTTCTTCCTTAGGATTTTCTATATCAATGGCAAGTCTGCTGATCTATTTCCTGGAAAGGGTGAATAAACTCAGGTTCTTGAATTTGTTTATCGCCGGCATCCTCATCTTCAATGGATTGGTTCTTTATGAAAGAGCTGTCTGGTGGAGAAAAGCAGGGGAAGTCTGTCAGGAGGTTATCCATCAAGCAGGTAAGATAATCAGCCTCTCTCCTCAGGATTCAGAAATCTATTTTGCCAATC
>JALHSU010000240.1 GCA_022865345.1 Candidatus Zixiibacteriota bacterium | reverse complement strand
TATCTACTTGCTTCAGCAGGGAAAACTGGTAGAGTTGAAAGAGGGGATCCTCTATCGGAAAGAGGATTTTGAGGAGATTACTCAAAAGATCAAAGAGTTCATTTCCGCAAACGGACCTTCGACCGTGAGCCAGATAAGAGAACACCTGAATATCACCCGCAAATATGCTGTCCCGATCTTGGAAAAATTGGATGAGTCAGGGGTTACCCGGAGAGAAGGGGATAAGAGGGTGCTGGGGAAAGAAAAAGGTGATAGGTCGTAGGTAATAGATGATAGGTGATAGGCTGTCATTGCGAGTCCCCGTAAGGGACGAAGCCCATCTGGGCTTCGTCGTCCCGCCGTTGGCGGGACTCCTCGCAATGGCCGAGGATTACAAGTTATAAGGTTACAGGTGGAAGGTTGTAGGTAATAGGGCATAGGAAAAAAAAGATGCTCTCCGAGGGATGTTATCATCCCGAGGGGAAATACTGGTAAAAAGAAATCCTTTATGGGCAAGTGGTTATTCACAGCAGATGAAACGGATTAAGCTGATAAACATGGGTGATATCCGCTTAATCCAATTAATCAGCTGTGAGGTAGGAAGGAATGTGATTATAAGACCGCTTCTCAGGTATAAATACTATGTATATGAGGGGCATAGCGCGCCGTGCCCCTACATATTTCAAGAGGGAGAAACAATTTTTTGTTGCTTTTTTCAAAGATTTAGATATTTTAAGCTCAGTCATTATTTTTTCCAGAGGGATTTTTATGAAAAAAAGAGCCGTTGTATACCTATTAATTATTTTGTTCTCTTTTGCCGGCTTACTTTTCTCCGCCAGTAAAAGGATAGACCTGGTTAATATCGACGGGGCGATTGGTCCAATCACTGCCAGAATCATCACCAATGCAATTAAATCAGCATCAGATGATGGTTCGGAGGCCTTAGTAATAGAATTGAATACCCCGGGAGGTCTGGATGAATCGATGCGCCAGATAACCAGGGATATTTTAAACGCCGAGGTGCCAGTGGTAATCTATGTGGCTCCATCCGGATCCAGGGCTGCCTCAGCCGGGGTTTTTATAACTTTAGCCGCCCATATTGCGGCTATGGCTCCTGGAACAAATATTGGAGCGGCTCATCCGGTCAGCATTGGCGGGCAGATAGATTCGACTATGCAGGAGAAGGTTACCAATGATGCGGTTGCCTATATTAAAAGTATTGCCACCAAAAGAGGCAGAAATGCCAACTGGGCAGAGCAATCTGTTCGCAAGAGCGTGTCCATAACCGAATATGAGGCATTGAAAGACAGCGTAATCGACCTGGTAGCCAATAATGTCAGGGATCTGCTGGATAAAATCGATGGAAGAAAAGTCGAATTGCCCTCAGGCGAGAAGGTGCTGAATACTAAAAATGCGCTGGTTCAAAAGATAAACATCGGCTGGTGGGATAACATCCTGCAGATTATAGCCAACCCGACTATTGCTTATATTCTTTTCACTTTGGCGATGTGGGGGCTTTTCTTTGAGCTTTCCAATCCGGGTTCGATTCTGCCTGGAGTAGTTGGTGGAATCTGCCTGATCCTGGCGATTTTTGCTTTCCAGGCACTACCGATCAATTACGCCGGCATACTACTGATGATCCTCGCAATAATCCTTTTTATCGCCGAGGTGAAGGTGGTGAGCCACGGGCTTTTAACCATAGGAGGTATAATCTCTATGATTTTAGGTTCTCTGATGCTGATAAATTCGCCTGAACCTTATATGCGTGTTTCACTGGTGGTAGTTGTGACCGTGACTCTGGGGACTGCTCTATTTTTCATCTTCGCCATCGGAATGGGGTTAAAAGCTCAGATGAAGAAGGTGACTACTGGGGATAAGGGTATGATCGGGAAAATCGGTCAAGCCAGGACAGAGCTCAAGCCTGAGGGATACGTTTTCGTTCGAGGTGAGCTATGGAAAGCAGAATGTGACCCGCAGAGCGGCGGCGTAGAAAAAGGGGAGAAGGTGAAAGTTATAGGGATAGAAAACTTAGTACTAAAAGTAACCAAAACATGAAGTTTAGAAGTTTAAACTTTTAAACTTTTAAACCTTTTAAACTTTAAAGGAGGAGCTATGGCAGGTGCAGGAATTTTGACCCTGATCATCATCGCGCTTTTCATCTTAGCCAATGCTATCAGGATCTTAAGAGAGTACGAAAGAGGGATAATTTTCAGATTGGGAAGATTGATGGGCACCAGAGGTCCAGGTCTGATCTTGCTGATACCGATAGTTGACCGGATGGTTAAGGTCAGTTTGAGAGTGGTGACTATGGATGTGCCACCTCAGGATGTAATCACCCGGGATAATGTGACGGTTAAGGTTAATGCAGTAATCTATTTTCGGGTGATAGACGCCAGCAAAGCTATTGTGGAGGTGGAAGATTTCCTTTATGCTACCTCGATGATCTCCCAGACTACTTTAAGGAGTGTTTTAGGACAGGTGGAGTTAGATGACCTCTTATCTGGCCGGGAGAAGATTAATCAACAATTGCAAAAGATAATCGATGAACAGACCGAGCCCTGGGGGATTAAAGTTTCAGTGGTAGAGGTGAAGAACGTTGATCTGCCTCAGGAGATGCAGAGGGCAATTGCCAGACAGGCAGAGGCGGAAAGGGAGAGAAGGGCTAAGATTATTCATGCTGAAGGTGAATACCAGGCCGCGGAGAAATTAGCCCTGGCCGCCGGTATAATCGGCAAAACTCCGACTGGCATACAGCTGAGATTTCTGCAGACTTTAACTGAGATAGCAACAGAAAAGAACTCCACTATCCTTTTCCCGGTGCCGATTGACCTTTTCACTCCCTTTATAAAGAAACTGCAAGAAGGTACGGAGAAGAAAGAGTAGATTCGAGTAAGACGTAAGATGTGAGATGAATTAAACAGAAGCTCAGAGAGGTTGGGGCAGGAGTTGAACTCCTGCCCTAACTTTCGGAGGAGTAAGAGCTCGATTCCTTCGTCAGTTTTCGTATATCTTCGTAGTGCAACCCTCTTGGGTTAAATAGATGCGTCGGGCATAAAACCCGACGCTACTATTTAACCGATTTCAAAAAAGGAGCAAGGATGAAGAGGCTTGTCTGGACAATTACAGTCTTTCTTATGGGATTTGGTATTTTTCTCACCGACGCTCAGGCAAAACTGCCAGGTGAGGAAAACCTTATTCAGAAGATAAAAGAGGTCTTGACTCCTGCAATTTCAGCTCCGAAAAACTTACCGCAGGATTTTCATCCGGTCTGTGCCACCCCGGCTTTTGTCTGGATTACCGGACACAGAAATGAGCTAAGCCCTGAGGCGCAAAAAGAGCTTTCTCTAATCATGCCTGCTCGACCCTCCTACTCTACCACAGAAAAAACTTACAATACCCCAGGAGGACATTTCAAAATTCATTATGTTACCTCGACTGTAGATTCGGTTTATCAATCGCATGTGGTTGATTCCTCAGGTGTTCCGCTTTATGTTATTTTCATAGGAGGAATCGCAGATTCTGTGTGGACTAAGGAGGTTGACAGTCTGGGATATACTGCTCCTCCAAGTGATCTTCTTTTTTCGGGTAATGGTGGAGATGGAAGATACGACATCTACTTGAAATCGATGAATTACGGTTATTTAGGGTATTCGCAGCCGGAATGGTATGCTCCCCCGGATTATATTGGGGCTACCAGTTTTATAGTGCTGAGAAACGACTACAGTCTTTATGG
>JALHSU010000239.1 GCA_022865345.1 Candidatus Zixiibacteriota bacterium | reverse complement strand
AGGTGATGGGCTGATTGTCTGTAAAGATGGTTTCAACGCAACGACAGTAGTGCCGGATCAGTTCCGGGAGTTGACTGCAAAGTTTGAGGTCGATGCAAAGATTGTAGAGGTTGATGAATCAAGCATTTTTTGCGTTTTGACACGAGGTTAATAAACTTACCACCAATAAGACTTGAAACCATATTTGATTTTATTATACTAAAAAAACCAAACTGTATACCATGTGCCTATACCGGTCCAACTCCAAAAGAATTTCAGTTGCGTGTCAGAAAAAAATTGCTATATTATTTATGCTTATTAGCAGACTCGGAATATCTGGTTCGTTTGGGAGTGCCAGTGAGTATTGAAACAATTCCAAGAACTAACATTATAACCATAAATGCTAATATGGTAAGCACGACTTCCCCCTTTTTGATTGTCAAATTTGTTCATTTGCCTTTTTATGATTATCGGCATTTCCAAAGAAAGATTCACAGAAAATCTATAGAGAGCTGGATATGAGTTCTTCGTTTCACGAGTTTATCAGTGTCTATGTTCTTAACGCTTTGACTGCGATTACTCTTTTATTTCTCTACCTGTTATTATCCAGAACTTATTATGCAACAAAAAAGGATAAGGGGTTATTCTTTCTTTTCGGTGGTCTATTCTGGTTACTCAATCTGGTATATCTAGCTTTGAATGAACTAAGCAAAAAGTATATTGGTTTGGTGGACACACAGGAAGTTGGTTTTACCCTATCTCTCAATACTGTTAGCATGTTTTTCTTACTGGTTGCGGCAAAGCAAAGATTTTTTTCCAAGTATCCAAAACTTTTTAACATGTGGAATATAGCAACAATCAGTTTGTCGGTACTTGTTCTTCCTATAATAACGCTAAGCTACTTTCCGAGCCACCTTAGAATTGTTGAGGTTTGTGCTGTTTCGTTCGGGAGCCTGGCCATATTTCTTTTTGGAAACGCCTATCAGACTTATTTCTGGGCTGCCCGTCGACCTTTTAGACTTTGGGTCAAACGTTGTTTGGTGTTCTCCATGTACCTTTATTCTCTATTGCAATTTGGTTATCTTTTGAAGGCTAACCAAGATATTTTCTTTGTAGCCGGAACGACTCTAAAGCTGATACACATTTTTGGTCTCATTGGATTTTCCGAAAGTTTATTTGCTGATTACAAGGAAAAACGCCTTGCTTATCAAAAAGCAAAGGACGCTTTTAAACTAGCTGATCAACTGGCGCATGAGCTAAATACCCCAGCAGCAGAAATGCGACTAAGGCTCTCCGCTCTTAAGAGTAAGTACAGAGTTTCAAGTATAGTGCTAGAGCAGGAAAGACAATTGAGTAATCTAGTGGAGCAACTCACCTCTTTAATTGCCGGTTATAGGAGTCTACAAAGTGATTTAGATACGCAAATGATAGAAAAAGGTCCTGGTACGTGTAATATCAATACGATATGCGATGCTGCCATTATGACTTTGAAGCTAGTCATGAAGCCGAAGGTTCGATTTGTAAAAAATTATTGTTCCGGTCCCTTAGTTTTTGGTCAAGAATCAAAATTTTTACAGGTTTTCAAGAATATTTTTAAAAATGCTATCGAAGCAACAAATAACCTTCAAAACCCGAGAATTCAAGTGACAACAAATGTAATCAAAGACTCTGTACATAAGCCTGTGCAAGTTCAAATAAAAATCGAAGACACAGGACCAGGGATAGATGAGCGGATTTTCCCAAAGATTTTTGAGGATGGAATTTCGACTAAACACTCTTTTGGCAGAGGCCACGGCCTTTATATTGCAAAAACAATTATTGAAGAGCACCGTGGAACAATACAAGCAAAAACAAAAGGTAATAAGCCATACACAGGAGCCTATTTTGAGATAACACTTCCCTATTTTTCTAAAAAACGGCCGTAATAATGAAAGGAGGACCGAATGTCAAATACCCTTTTTGTTGATGACTGTGAGAGCCTAGTGGAGACAGTCAAGGTGTTCATCGAGGACGAAAAAATTGAGACAACATTTTGCAAAACCTCACTGGAAGAAGCCCAAGAGGTTCTTAAGGAAGTGAAAGACGTTAAATGCGTTATTGCAGATTTGGTTTTCGAAGGTTCGACAGAGGATGGTATCCACCTGCTTGAAATGGTAAAGAAACAATATCCTAAAGCAGAGTGCATTTTGTTAACTGGATATGTTCTTAATGATTCACAACTTAATCGGTTAAAGAAAATCGATGGAAAGCTTATTTACAAAGCTGACCTAAACGAGGATATACTTCGCAAGTTGCTCTCCGGTGAAACCATACTCGAAGGTGAAGAGAGTAGTTATAAATCGGAAGTGGATGTAGGTGAACTCAAATTGAGATATGACAAAATGAATTCTATTCTTGATGAAATGATAGAAGATATTTATGAAGAATTAGAAAGTATAGAGAACCAAAATGAGATAGGCATTCTGGCAGGCATTAGGACACTATCAGTAGCACAGCTAAGAAAGCACCTGGAGGCTAAAGACGAGATTGGTACTGAGATAATAAAAATGTACCGTTCATTAAACAAGAGATTAAGGGGGTCACAACTATGAGATTTCTCCAATCAGTTTTTCGTCGGTTTTTGTCCCTGTTTGACCTGAGCTCTACGCAAAAGTTGAGGTTTAAGGGATATTTATCCAGTGATTTTCACAGCATGCTAGACAAAGTAGAGAAATTTGAGCGTGTTTGCACCTCCAGACCATGCAAAAGTTATTTTGACTATAATAAACGTAATATTGTAGTACAGCTTTGGTGTTTTGGGAAAAATACCGGATTCTTTTGCGATGCCGATGAATCAAACCAGAGCCCTATTCTCCTCCCTGAAATTTGGTGGTTGGCTAGTTCAGGTGACCGTAATGTTTATTTATTTGCGTACGCCTGCAATTCCTCAACTTATTTAAGCACAAGTGATATTGCTAACTACCTTACTGGATGTATGGGTTTTAGAGGGGAGTTGTGGTTCTGGTTTGGCTCTGATTCCGCCAGAACCTTTTGGATAGAATTCGGAAGAAGGCTACAGGATCTGTTCCAGCATTCAGATGCGATCGATCTAGCGTTTAGCGTTAAGGTTCATCAACTCTACTTAAGTTATCTCAAAGAAAACATTGAGAAGAGTAGACGGATGAACAAGAAGGAAGGGATGTTTTTAAATCTATTATTTCTAAACCGTCACTTGGAAAATTTGGAGTTAATTCAAGGAGGTAAACTTTGGACAGATACAACGAGGCCATGAAAGTAGCTCGGGAATTTAGTTCCTTAGAGCACTTGGGGTCAAAAACAGCCCAGTCATCGAGTAACATGGAGCAGGCTAATAATTTCAATAAAAACTTGGAGACTGCTTTGGACGGCATTAATCAGAAATTAGTTTCAGATTTCTACAATCTTAAAAAAATGAATTTGATTGCAATTTTCGCTATTTCCTTCAGTCTGCTGTTCCTTTTAATCTGTTTGTTGTTGGTATTATTTAAGTTAGCTACTATTGCTATGGTCTCAGCGGTATTCTCTGTGGTCGCTAATGTTATGACTATATTGGTATTTCAGCGCCAAGATAAAATTCGGCAGACAGTAAATTCACAAATGAGATATTTCAGTCCCCTGTACTCTATGTCAGTTTTGTTTCAATTCTGTCAAGGCATTATTGACTCAAGCGCTAGGGACAAAGCTATTGCAAAATTAATTGCTGACTTTAGCAAGTTGTCCAAATAGAATTGGACAGCACCTGTTGGGGAAAGTGAACACTTCAGTGTGGAAAATAATAAATCTTATTCTGGGATTTGTTTCCTGAAGCAAGATCGATTTTAACTACTTATGACTAAGAATACTTACCTGCCTTGCTAAATTTCCGGCTATCTGGGCAAAGATCTGAGAAATCTCTGAATCGGGGAATTTTAAAAGAAAAGGTTCTCCTTCATCTCCTGAAACTCTTAAGTTCATATCTAAAGGAATCTCTCCAAGAAAAGGAACTCCCAGGTCTTGACCAGCTTTTTTTCCTCCTCCAGAACTGAAGATATCACTTCTTTTTCCGCAATGGGGACAGACGAAATAGCTCATATTCTCTATTATCCCTAAAATCGGCACATTCAACTGCTGAAATAGTTTCAATGCCTTGACCGCGATTTTTTTAGCTACGTCCTGAGGCGTGGTCACGATTACAGCTCCGGTCAGAGGAATGGTCTGGGCTAAGGTCAACTGCGCATCTCCTGTTCCAGGGGGTAAGTCTATTATCATATAATCAAGCTCTCCCCAGTCTACGTCTCTCAAGAACTGTTGAATGGCACCAGCTACTAAGGGACCTCTCCAGATCACCGGTGTGCTTTCCTCTAAGAAAAAGTCGATGGATATAATTTTCAGATTAAAATTCTCAACCGGGATTATCTTCCCTGCCTTTGCATAAACCTCTTTCTTGACTCCCAACATCTGAGGAATAGTTGGTCCATATATATCAGTATCGAAAAGCCCAACTTTAGCTAAACAGTTAGACAAAGCCAGAGCTAAATTCACGCTTATAGTTGATTTCCCTACTCCGCCTTTGCCTGAGGCAACTGCGATGGTATTTTTTACCTGAGGAATCAAATCCTCAGCCGAGATTCTCTTGAAAGGAACGACTGAGGAGTCAAATTTT
>JALHSU010000238.1 GCA_022865345.1 Candidatus Zixiibacteriota bacterium | reverse complement strand
GGAAACCCCTCCTTTTTCATCATTTCCCTTTGATCTTCACGGTCAATCTTTTTCTTTTTTTCGTTCTTCTGCGTTTTAAGACCCTTTTGCCTCCTTTGGTCTTGCTCCTTTTTCTGAAACCGTGGTCCCTCACCCTTTTGATTCTTGAAGGCTGATATGTCCTTTTCATTTTTCACTCCCTTTTCAGTTATTATATATTCCGCCTCAAGCAGAGTCAAGCGAAAAAGGAAGAATGAATTTACAAGTTTTTTTCTTATCGTCTTAATCTGAATGGGGATAAGTGACTGTTCTTTTTTGAAATCAAATATTCCCGAAGATATTCTTGAAATTCTCTCGGGATTTTTCAGATAAAATCTTTTTAATCTTTGGTTCATAAACAGATTAAATCTTTTCCAAAGTTTTTTTCTAAAATCTCTTGACAAGTCTAAAGAGGTAGTTATCTTCGAGATGACAAACTGGGTGAGGATATCTCAAGATATTGATCAATAAGTCTAGGAGGAGAGCCTGCTTTTACAACAGGTATGCAGAATTTAAAAAAATCTTGTGGATAATTCAGTGGAATCCTGTAAATAGATCCTCATAACCTCAAGCCTTACAAAGCACACTTCTTTATAAACATCTGTGGATAACTTTCCACAGTATGAAGGGAAATCAATTGCTCATACAAAATTTTATGCCGGCAGATAACGAAAAGGTCTGGCAGGAATGCCTCAGTTATTTAAGCCAGAAAGTAAAAAAGCAGAGTTTTAATACCTGGCTCAGACCTACCCGGGGGATACCCTCTGAGGAAAAAGTATTAAAGGTAGCAGTTCCGAATAAATTTGTAGGGGAATGGATTGAAGAACACTATCTTGAGCTTATCCAGGAGGCAATGGAGAAAGTAATTCAGGAGAAATTGCCTTTATCCTTTTCGATCTCAGACCAGACCGGGGAGACCTTTAACAGAATAAATTTTGAAAACAACGAAAAAAAAGCTGCCGCCATTCTTAAAAAACCCAAACTAAGTCAGAAGAATAACCGGTTCAATCCCAGATATACCTTTGATACCTTCGTGGTTGGAGAAAGCAACCAGTTTGCCCATGCGGCAGCCTTAGCTGTGGCTGAGGCACCCGGGAAGACTAAGTTTAACCCGCTTTATGTTTACGGAGGAGTGGGCTTGGGTAAAACCCATCTGGCCCAGGCGATTGGACATTATGTCAGAGAAGAATATCAAGAGTTAAATGTCCTCTATGCTACCAGCGAGGAGTTCACTAACGATTTCATAAATTCAATCACCAAGAATACCACCCAGGAGTTTGTCAACTACTACCGGAATGTAGACTTGCTCCTATTAGATGATATCCAGTTTTTCGCAGGCAAGGAATCGACCCAGGTTCAGTTCTTTCATACCTTTAATGCGCTTTACCAGAGCGGAAAGCAGATCATCTTAACCTCTGACCGTCCTCCTAAAGATATCAAAGGTTTAGAGGAGAGGCTTTTGTCCCGGATGCAGTGGGGTCTGGTCACAGATATTCAGCCACCGGATTTAGAAACCAGGATCGCTATCCTGCAGAAAAAAAACGAATCGGATGGGGTGACCATTCCCCAGGAGGTTGCAGTCTTCATTGCGGACAATATAACCTGCAACATAAGGGAATTAGAAGGGGCATTGATAAGACTTTTAGCTTATTCCTCCCTGAATGGCAAAGAGTTAAGCGTGGAGTTAGCCAGGGAGGTTTTGAAGGATGTTATGAAAAACAGGTCCAAGGAGATAACTATAAAAGATATCCGGAAAAAGGTAGCAGAAAGTTTTAACCTTACTGAGGAGTCCCTTTGCTCCAAAAGAAAAACCCAGGAGATAGCCTTGGCCCGGCAGGTAGCTATGTATTTAACCCGGAGCTTGACCAAGACCTCCCTGAAAACCATAGGTCTTGAATTTGGAGGAAGGGACCACTCTACAGTTATTCATGCCTGTAATCTGATCGCTGAGAATCTGAAAAAGGATTTGGAATTCAAATTAAAAATCGATCAGATTATCAACTTTCTATATTCATCCTAATTTGTCTAATTTGACCTTGAGGGATCCAGTGGATAAGTTGTGGGTTGAAAGTGGAGAAAGGTTTCTAAAAGATTTTTGTTGAATAGTTGATGGTATTTTAATATCTTATCCACTGATCAGTATTTGAAAATTTTAAGTAAAAGTCAAGAGGTTAAAAGAGTTAATTTTAAAGAATTAAATTTTATCAACAAATCCACCTTATTATTATTAATTATTATTTTATAACTATCTTTAATTAAAATATACAGGAGGAAGGAAATGAAGTTGACAATCTTAAAAAGCAAGTTGCTCTCCGCCTTACAGGATATCGTAAGCGTTATTCCCAGCAAGACCACTTTGCCGATTTTATCACACATTCTCATAGAGGCGGATGATTCCAAGATCAAATTGGCGGCTACGGATTTGGATATATCGATGACCACCACCCTGGAAGCAAAAGTGACAAAAAAGGGCGAGATAACGGTCCCGGCAAAAACCTTTACCGATATAATCCGGGAATCGCCTGAAACCCAGATCGAGATCAGTGCGGCTGATAACCGGATGGAGCTTAAGATAAATCACGGTGTTTATAAACTTCCAGGTTTACCAGTGGATGAATTTCCCAAACTACCCACAGTCAATCTATCCAAAGAGATAAAGATAGCCGGTCAGGACCTCTGCAGGATGATAAAAAGAACCATCTATGCGGTTTCAACTGATGAGACCAGGCCAGCGTTAAACGGGATTTTGTGGCAGACCAAAGGCGAGAATATCCAGATGGTGGCCACAGATGGTCATCGTCTGGCAAAATTTTCCCAGAAAAATAAAAAGCTCAAAGGCCTGCATGAGGATGTGATAGTACCTCCAAAGATCCTGGGAGTTCTGACCAGACTGATCGGAGACCAGGAAAAAGAAGTAGGGCTCATCTTTGAGGAAAACAGTTTAGTCTTCGATTTGGGAGACACGATTCTGTCGACCCGGCTGATAGAGGGACCTTATCCCAGTTACGAACAGGTCATACCAAAGGATAATGATAAAAAATTAATCGTGGAAAAAGAGCTTTTAGCTAACACCGTAAAAAGGGTTTCCATACTTTCCAATCTCTTAACCCATCAGGTAAAATTCTCCTTAAAAAAAGATATTTTGGAGCTTTCCTCTGCCAATTTCGATATGGGCGGAGAGGCAAAGGAGAAAATCCCCTGCGATTACAAAAATGAGGATTTGGATTTAGGTTACAATGCCCAGTATATCCTGGATGCTCTCAAGCAGATAGATGGGGATGAGGTCATGTTTGAGCTATCCACTCCGGTCTCAGCCGGAATGGTCTACTCAACTCAGAAAAAAGAAGACGAAGAATATCTCTGCCTGATAATGCCTCTGAGGTTAGTGGAGTAGGAGAGTAGGAACAGGCAAGTCCGGGAAACCCGCCAAAGGCAGGTAGGAAATGCCTGTTCTACGACGGAATGTGTCTCACAATCTCAAAAGGAGCAAAGCATGAAACACTTAATTACAGTAATGTTCGTGCTGGGTTTTTCTCTTACTCAGCTCTCTTGTGCAAGGCATGAGGCTTTCGATGAAGTGCAGGTTCGGAAGTCCATTGAAGAGGCGAATGCTAAGTACAGCGAAGCGATACGACAGGGTAATGTGGATGGCGCAGTTGCCTTGTACACGGATGACGCCACCATGGTCCCGCCTGACGGTGAGATAGTTAAGGGAAAACAGGCGATCGAGGAATTGTATAAGAAATTCTTCCAGATGGGAGT
>JALHSU010000237.1 GCA_022865345.1 Candidatus Zixiibacteriota bacterium | reverse complement strand
CTCAAGCTCCTGTCCGACTTTTAAACCATATTTGTAGACCACCTCTTCATCCAGGCCAAAAGCAAACCTTTCATCTAAAAAGACAGACCTTCTTTTAGGATTTTTCTTCTGAGGCTCGATTTTGGTTATCCGGGGCATTTCTGAGGAAATCGTAAAGAAGGTGCCAGCAACTACTTCCCTTTTCCTTTGGCTACCACTTCTGGTTCTTTCTCCTCTGCTGGTTTAGATCTGAGCCCTAATTTCTCCTTTATCTCCTGTTCAATCTTTCTGGTAATATCCGGATTGTCCAGTAAAAACTGCTTGGCATTATCCCTTCCCTGGCCTAACCTTTCACCTTTATAGGAGACCCAGGTTCCGCTTTTCTCTAAGACGTTCTGTTCCACCCCTAAGTCGACCAGCTCACCCTCTCTGGAGATCCCTTTCCCGTAGATTATATCAAATTCCGCCTCTTTGAATGGAGGGGCGACCTTGTTTTTCACTACCCGCACTCTGGTTCTGGAGCCGGTAACATTCTCGCCTTCCTTGATCGAGGCGATTCTGCGGATATCCATCCTGACTGAGGAATAGAACTTCAGCGCGATCCCGCCGGTGGTGGTTTCCGGATTTCCGAACATCACTCCGATTTTCATCCTGATCTGGTTTATGAAGATAACACAGGTTTTGGATTTGCTGATTGTGCCGGTAAGCTTCCTTAAAGCCTGGGACATAAGCCTTGCCTGAAGACCCATATGAGCGTCCCCCATTTCCCCCTCGATCTCTGCTTTGGGGACCAGCGCAGCAACTGAGTCGATGACGATAACATCTACTGCTCCGCTGCGAACCAGAGTCTCGGTTATCTCCAGGGCTTGTTCACCCGTATCGGGCTGGGAGATCAGAAGGTTATCAATGTCCACACCCAAGGCTCTGGCATAATTCGGGGCTAAAGCATGTTCTGCATCCACAAAAGCCGCAACTCCACCTGTTTTTTGAGCTTCAGCCAGGATATGCAGGGCTAAGGTGGTTTTACCAGATGCTTCCGGACCGAAAATCTCTACCACCCTTCCCCTAGGAACCCCTCCCACCCCTAAGGCATAATCCAGGGCAACTGAGCCAGTGGGAATCACCGGGACTTTTATCCCTAAACTCTCACTTCCCAATCGCATGATAGACCCTTTTCCAAACTGTTTTTCTATCTGGGAGACAGCCTGATCTAAGGCTTTCTTTTTCTCCTCTGATTGATGAGTAGTCATATTTTCCTCACTTTCTTTACTTAAGTTAAAAGAGCTATTTTCTTAAGGGGAGTGTAGATAGCCCCGGCCGGATTAAGCTGGGACCTCATCACCACTACCTCTTTGATCTCGATTTCCTCTGTTTGAAAATTCGTGGTTTTTATCTGTTCAGCTAATCTTTCGATATTTTTAGGAGACTTGACCCTGCCAATGGTCAGGTGCGGAGAAAACTCTCTATTTTCTTTGGGATACCCAATATTTTCCATCTCCTGCTCAATTTTTTTAACCATAAGGGCTAATTCCTCTTTCCCTTTTTCAACTCCTATCCAGACCACCCTTGGTCTTTTCATATTGGGAAAGCAACCCAAATCCTTCAGGCTCAGTTTAAAGCCTTTTATTCCTTCTAAAGCTTTTTTAGTCCCTTCAAAAACCCTTTCGATTTTATCTTCAGGCACCTCTCCCAAGAATTTCAAAGTGGCATGCACATTCCCCGGCTTGACCCAGGAGACATCTGCCCCTAATTTCTTCAGAGGGGTCTGAACCTCTTCGATTTTTTTCTTCAATTCTTCTTTCAGCTCAACTGCAATAAAGGTGCGCATTATAATCAATCTTGGAGTGTAAACCTTTAGGTTTACCTTTGATAAAGCTAAAGCTTTATACTCCGGTTATTATTTCAACATAAAAAGCCTCACCAGATTCAATGCCGCCTGGGCAGTTCTTTCCCTTATCGCCTGCCGGTCTCCTCCGAAAATAAATTTCCGGGCATACGAATCATTTTCATGTGCAAACCCGATATAGACTAAGCCCACAGGTTTCTCCTCTGTTCCTCCAGTGGGTCCGGCAATCCCGGTTGCGGAGACACCGTAATCCGTGTTGGAGACTTTCCTGATCCCTTCAGCCATAAGAATTGCTACTTCTTCGGAGACTGCGCCATATTTTTCAATGATCTCCCTGGGGATCTTCAAAAATTCCATCTTGGACTGGTTGCTGTAAGTGATTACTCCGTCCATAAAGTAATTTGAGCTTCCGGATACATTGGTGAGCTTTGCGCCTATCAAACCACCGGTGCAGGACTCAGCCACTGAGATGGTTTTCTTTTTATCGGAGAGCAACCTGCCCACAACCTCTTCCAGGCTCTCTTTATCCATTCCATATATGTTCTCATTCAGGATTTCCCTTGTTTTCTGTTCAAGTTCCGACAGCTCTTTCCGGGCTAAATCTTCGCTTTCAGAAGTGATCCGGAGTTTAATGTCTACTCCGGAAAAGCTGGGGAGAAAGCCTATCTTTACCGGACTTTTAGCCCTCAGGACCGGGTCCAACTTCTCGTATATGGCTGACTCAACTATCCCCGTGGTTCTCAAGACCTTTTGCAGGACAGCCTTTCTGGAGGACCTGGTTTTCAGGAAAGGCAGGATCTCATTTTCCAGAATAGTCTTCATCTCCAGGGGAACACCTGGAAGGGCGAAGAAAAACCTCTTGCCTTCCTGGATGAAGATGCCCGGGGCAGAGCCATATTGATTGGGCAAAGCCTTGGCACCCTGGGGCAGTAAGGCCTGGTTCTGATTGATCTTGGGCATCTCGATTCCCCTTCTCCTGAACCCTTCTTCCACCTTTTTTAAAATATCTTCATGAAAAACCAGATTCCTCTTGAAAGCTTTGACTATTCCTTTTTTGGTAAGGTCATCATTGGTAGGACCTAACCCGCCAGTGGCAATAACCAGATCCGCCCTTTCCACGGCCAGTTTGATTGCCTCGATAATCCTTTTTAAATCATCTCCTATCGAGGTTTTGAAAGCGATCTCAATTCCCAGACTGGAGAGCTTATCCCCGATATAGGCGGAGTTGGAATCTAATATCTCCCCGTGGATTATCTCATCTCCGATTGTGATTATCTCTGCTTTCATATTTATAAGACTTTTAAGATGATTAGAACCTGCATAATAAGATTGGTGTAAATCCCAGCCACCACATCATCTAAAGTTATTCCCAGCCCGCCTTCAAGTTTTTCACAGTCCCTGGCTGGCGGTGGTTTGATAATGTCTAAACCCCTGAAAATGACAAAAGCTAATATATACAAAAAAAACCTCTTTGGCAAAAATAAAAAAGAGACCAGCATCCCGCATCCTTCATCGATTACAATTTTTCTGTTATCCTTGCCAAAAACCTTTTCTGCCCCGGTTCCAGACCAAAGGCTGACAAAGAATACCAGAATAGCAATTCCGCCGAGGAAATAAAAACTCTGGGGTACAAAGAGCCAGACCAGAATAAAGATTAAAAGGCTACCGCAGGTACCGGGTACAACCGGTGAATAGCCAGTAAAAAAAAGGGTGGCCAGAAGAATCTGAAGCCGCTGGATCAGTCTTAAGTTGACCTTTTCTGACTCTATTTTAACACCCCCTTGAGCAGAGGTATGTTCTTCACCAGGTAGTCTATACCGGTTCCCAGGGTCAGGAGCATGCTTATAAAAACTAAGAGATCAAAAAGCCTGAAAACCTGAGGGCTGGTGAAAATGCTCCAGTCGTAACCTAAGGGAAGAAGAGTGGTCTTCAGGTTGGTGAAGATTAAAATTATACTGATGACTAACATCTGGGAAAAAGTCTTCACCTGAGCCAAAATGGTGGGCATAATCACCATCCCTTTATAAGCCGCTAAACTCCTTAAGCCGGTGATGAAAAACTCCCTCACGATTATAACCAAAATCATCCAGGCTTTGACATAACCCAAAGCCACAAAAGAGATGAAGGCAGTTGATACTAAAATTTTATCAGCTAAAGGGTCCATAAATTTTCCAAAACCGGTAACCACCCCGTACTTTCTGGCTATATACCCGTCATAAAGATCAGTTAAAGCCGCAAATAGGAATATGAGAGTAGCAAAATAACGAGAATAGACGTTATCCACCAGAAAAAAGACCATAAAGACCGGGGAGAGCAGTATCCGGGCTAAGGTGAGTTTATTTGGCAAATTCATCTACCAGTCCTTAAGATCTCTTTTTTCATAGAGTTATTGCGAGGTATGCACCAAGGCTGTGCATACCGAGGAGGTCATTTGACCTACGAAGCAATCCACTCCCTTCGTAGCGCGACCCTTTTAGGGTCGCTTAGGCGAGGCTGAAAGTCCCAAGACCTTGAGGCCTCGCTCTAAGAAAAACAAACCACTATCAAATTCCACTTTGGTAAATTTAACCTTCTAACCCTTCTCAGTCAATAAAAAAACAGATTTTGGGATGCATCGTCTGTGATGATGGCGTATTGACATGGTCAATTCATTCCGTACAACAACAAACGCCAGACACAAAGGTCAGGCGCTACGAGTTATTGATCTTTTATCTTCTATCTGTCATCCGTCATCATTTTTAACACACCGGTTTAGGTCCGCCCTTAAAAAGATAGGCAACTAAATAAACTATGTCAGCCACATTCACCTTTCCATCACAGTTGGCATCTCCGCTTTCTGAAATAGGCAGAGGCACCGGTCCTCCTTTGAATAGGTAACTGACCAGATGTAAGATGTCGGCAACATTAATCGTTCCATCTGAGTTGGGATCGCCCAGGAGTAATGGCGATTTATTCTGAGCCTGGTAGATAAGACTATCCCCGATACTTCCATCTGTCCGCATCATCTTGAATTTTAGCGAATCAGCCCATACCGTGAAATCGACAAAATGATGAGCTTTTTCTGTATATTGAGTCCAGCTGCTCTCAGCTGGAGTGTAAAGCGGCGCTCCGCCTCCAGCTGCTATTATATTGGTGACCCCTTTGATAGGTCCATTTCTCTGATAGAAGTGGCTATGCCCGCTAAATACCATATCGACTTTGAAAGTTTCAAAAAGGGGACAGAGGGTATCTCTTATACCGAGGTCACTGTTATGCCCTCCTGCGCAATAAGGATGATCATGCATAAAAACGAAGACAAAAGTCTTGTTATAAGAATTGACCAGGTCTTTTCTGAGCCATTGATACTGAGCACTTGATGGTCCATAAGGTTTCTGGGTATCCAGGCTGATGAAATGCGAATTCCCGTAATCGAAAGAATAATAAGATTCATTGCTATCAGGATTATTGTGAGGAAGGCAGAAATAGTTGTAGTAGAGAGGACTTTCCCCCTCATGGTTTCCTATGGCATAATAGTACGGAAATCTCTGGGCAGAGGTGGCACTGGAGCAGATGGTTGCAAAATAAACCGCCCACTGGCTTTCATCTGAACCGTTTGCCACTAGGTCACCAGTGTGAAGAACAAAATATGGATCAGATGCGATAATTCGATTCACCACAGCTAAATGAGAATCAGCCTGGGTTCTGGTGTCACCATAAACACAAAATTTGAAAGGGATATCAGAAGTAACCCCGGTCCTGAAAGTGTAATCAGGGGTCTGCTTCCCTTGAAAGAGCACCCGGTAATGATAGATTGTGTCAGGCACAAGGCCGGTTAAGGTCAGACTGTGAGGGATCTTGAGAGCCAAATCCTTTTCTTCTCTTTCATATGCGGGAGTAAGCCCATATTGAACCACTGAACTGTCAGAGGTCGACGTTCGCCAGCTTATCACCATTGAGTTCTGGGTGACCATCGAGAGGTAAGGTCCTTTTTGAGGAAGGTCTTGAGCCAGGGCAGAACATGACCCCAGTATCAGGAGTCCGATCAAGAAGCTTGTTTTCGCCATTTTTGCTTACTCCTTTTCCAAAAAATTACTTCATAAGATAGATCTGGCAAGTTTTTTCAAAACAGTAGTATCAGAGTTCACCCCGACCTGAGTGCAACTTAGACTCTGAAAGGCTCTGGATTCGAAAAACGGATTTCGATACGATCAAAACCAGCACTCCCCAAAGAATCCCATAAAAAGCTCCTCCCGCGACATCCAGAGGGTAATGTACCCCAACATAAATGCGGGAGAAAGAGACTGTAACCGCAATAGCTAACCAGATGAACCAAGCCCGGCGATAAAGAAAAGTCAAGATCGAGCCTG
>JALHSU010000236.1 GCA_022865345.1 Candidatus Zixiibacteriota bacterium | reverse complement strand
CCCCTAAGATTTCAAAGAGCTTTTGCTTAATCCCCTCGGGATAAGCTTTTGGACTACATCCTCTTCTATTTATCGACATCCAGAAAGCAGATTTAACCTGTAAATAATTTAACTGTTATTATTAAAAAAGCAAGAGGAAAATGCAGTTAAAAACCAGATTTTGAAGTCCAAGGGGGTTTTTGATTTAACCCCTCCGGAATTTTTTCAGAGTATTGAAATTCATCAATTGAATAAGAAAAGCATCGACATTTCTTTATGCCAATGTTTTGGGTAGTTGCCCAATTTATTGGGCGCTTTTTTTTGTTCGATAAATCGAGCAACTACATTACTGGCCACTGACCACTTTATTCCTGCCCCACTGCTTTATTATACTGTGCCTGGGCTCTTAGATAATCCGCCAGGGCTTGAAGGTAATTTATCTGGGCAAAGGTTAGGGCTAATTCGGCATCCATTTCCTCTAAACTGGTTATTATCCCCTGGGCATATTGAACCTTGGCAATGCGCAGGCTTTCCTTTGCCTGATTGACAGTTTCTTGCTGAGAAAGGATCGTCTCTTTGGCTAAATCAAGGCTGGTGACTGCCTCTTTTACCTCCAATTTTATACCTTCTTTTAAATCCTGTTCTCCCAGGTCTAATTGTTTCAAATCTGACCCGGCTTGATTAACTTTAGAGCGTGTGGCAAAACCATCAAACAAGGGGAAACTCAAAGAGAAGGTGATATTCCAGTTACTATCCCATCTCTTCTCGCCGTAAAAAGGGTTTTCATAATCGTAATTAGCGATGCCAAATAGTGAAGGCTTGTTACCAGCCCGAGCAATTGCCAGACCCTTTTGTGCTATCGTCCTCTGAAGCTCTAAAGATTTCAGTTCCGGCCTCTGTAAAAGAGCTTCTTGAGTTGCACTTTCCAGTTTTACTTCTACTGGTTTGAAAAAAAGCTCACCCTTCAGCTCAACTTCTGCCTCTTGAGCAAGTCCTAATATGTTTTTAAAAAAGCTTAAACCTAAATCATATGCTTGTTTTGCCTGAAGTAACGGTGGTCTGGCATTGGCTAACTGAACCTTTGCCCTTAAAAGATCGAATTCTGAGGCTTGACCAGCTTTGTATCTCAAATCTACGGTTTTAAGATGTTCTTCGATATTCTTTAGAGCCTCCTCCCTTACCTGGATAAGCTCCCGGGCTAAAAGAGCCGAATAGAAAGAGCTGGTCACATCATAAGTTATTTTCTGCTTATTTTTATTATAATTCTCCTCCTCCAATTTGAGATTCAACTTGGAGAGGGAGTAACTGTTCTGGATTCTTCCCCAGGTGAAAATCGACTGCTGGAGTGAAAGCCCAAAATCGAAATTATCGTGAAAACCGGTTTTGAACTCTCCCTTGAAAAAACCAGGAACGGAAACACTAATACTGGGAATTACCCCTAAATATGTATAAGTCCCTTGAAATGAAAGCTGAGGGTAGAAACTTGATTTCGCCTCTGAGATCTTAAACCCTGAAGACCTGATCTTCTCCTTCTGGCTCAAAAGGGTTCTATTATTCTGGTAAGCGGTTTCAAGGCTTTTCTCCAGGTTCAGGATTAGTTTCTCCTGAGAAAAGGAAGGAGAGCTAAACCAGAGAATGAAAAAAACAACCAGAGTTATTTTCAGACAGGACTTCAGCATATTCCCTCCTTATTTTTTATCCACCGATTTTAATGTTCCTTTTTAAAAACTCTCCAAAATTATCCACCATCACATAGGTTACCGGCACCACCAGCAAAGTCAAAAGGGTTGAGGTAATTAAACCACCGATGACTACAATTCCCATTGACTGCCTCCATTCTGCACCCTCTCCTATTCCTAAAGCCGCCGGCAGCATACCCATGATCATAGCCGCAGAGGTCATAAGGATGGGACGCAGACGAACAGGCCCCGCCTTGAGTAATGCCTCTTCCCTCCCCATCCCCCGTTTTCTCAAAGTAATCGTATAGTCGATCAACAAAATCGAGTTCTTGGTTACAATACCCATCAGCAGAATTATCCCCACCATAGCCATCATGTTGATCCTCTGTCCGGTCAGGAATATGGCTAAAAGCGCCCCCACCACTGCCAGGGGTAAAGCTAACATGATGGTGAAAGGATGCAGAAAAGAATTAAACTGGGAGCCTAAGACTATGTAAATGAAAATCACGCCAATGACTAAAACCAAGATCATATTATAAAACATCTCGCCCATCATCTCTACATCGCCTCTCTGTTCAATCTTATACCCCGGAGGAAGAGGGTAATCAGCTAACTTTTTGTTTAAGTCCTTAACAATATCCCCTAATGGCCGGTCAACTAAGTTGGCGGTGAGTATAGCCACCCTTTCCCGGTTCTGCCTGTTGATCTGGGTAGGACCAACCCCTTCCTGCAGGCTGGCTATGCTGCTCAAAGGAACTGCTATTCCAGCCGGAGTCAAAATGTTGACAGAGGCGATGTCCTGAAAGTTATTCTTCTGCTCTGGAGGCAAAATCACCCTTACGTCTATCTCTTTTTCGCCTTGTCTCAGTTTAGTGGCAACATCCCCGTCCACCAGGAACCGAAGGGTCATTGCTATCTGGGCAGTAGAAATGCCCAAACGGCTCGCTTTTTCACGGTCAACAATCACTCTCATCTCCGGCTTGCCACTCCGGATAGAGCGGTCAGGATCTGCCACCCCGGGGATTCTTTCCAGCATGTCCAGGACCTTGGCTGAAACCTCATCCAGAACCCTGATCTCCGGACCTTTGATATACAAAGTCAGGGGGTAATCCTGTTGCTGACCTTCGAACATCCCTATCATAGCCACTTGAGATTTCAGGCCAGGCACCTCAGAAAGTCTTTGTCTGATCTCTTTTTCAACCTCCACTGTCTTTTTCTTCCTGTCTTTCAGGGGAACAAGTTCTACTCTGATAGTCCCTTTATTAGAAGCACCAGCCTGAAGCCCGATAGTGGTGAAGACAGATTGCACTTCAGGATAGGTGAAAAGTATCTTCTCTACTTCTGTTGCAGTTTTTTCCATGGTCTGAATGGAGGTACCAACCGGCTCTTCTAAGATAACGTTGAATTCCCCCCTGTCTCCTTGAGGCATGAACTCCTTACCCAGTAAAAAGGTCAAGCTCAGGCTCAGGAAGAAAAGTATTATGGAGGTGGCGATGATCAAGAGTTTGTATTTTAAAGCCCAGGCTAAGGTCTTTCCGTAAGATTGATTCAGGCTATGGTATCCGCGGTTAAACGGAGCAAATAATCTTTTCAAGAGGCTGTCTTTATCTTTTTTCTCTTTTACTAAGACCTTGGCTGAAAGCATCGGTGCCATGGTGAAGGAATCCCACAGCGAATACAAAACCGCGAACACGACCGTGAAGGCAAAAGCTTTAAAGAATTTTCCCACGATTCCGCCCATGTAAGCGGTTGGCACAAAGACTGCGATGATGGTGAAGGTGCAGGCCATAACTGCCAGACCGACCTCAGAGGTGCCGAACCGTGACGCTTCCTCCGGGTCCATACCTTCCTCCACGTGCCTGAAGATATTCTCCCGCACTACGATGGCATCGTCGATCAGGATACCCACGCACAATGACAGGCCCATCAAGGTCATCATATTTATGGTATAGCCGAAAACGCCCATCATAACGAAGGTGGCAAGAATAGATGTCGGGATGGCTAAAGCGGCTATTATGGTGCTTCTGAAATTTCCTAAGAAAATGAATATTACCAGTGTCGCAAAAATTGCACCCAGGTACAGGGTGCGCATGGTCTCGTTTACTGATCTGCGGACGAATTTCGACTGGTCTGAAGCTATCTCTATGCTGGTTCCGGCTGGGAGCTCCTTTTTAAGACTGGCTATGGTTTTCTTCAGCCTGTCGCATACCTTGACTGTATTTCCTCCAGATTGCTTGTAAACGATAAAGGAAACCGAAGGTCTGCTATTTAGCTGGGCAATCTCTCTTAGCTCTTTGAAAGAATCCTTGACTGAAGCCACATCCTTTAGATGAACCGGAGTTCCCTGATAATTAGCCACAGGTATCTTTCCGATATCCGAGACTTCCTGAAACTCACCTGTGGTTCTGAGCACGAACTCCTGCGGCTGAATTTCTACCCTGCCGCCAGGGATGTTCAAATTTTCCCGGGACAGGCTTCCGATCACCTGATCAACTGAAAGATTATAAGCTTTAAGCTTATTTTTGTCTACCTCGACCTTTATTTCCCGCTCTAACCCTCCGATTAAATCGACCTGAGCTACCTCTTCTGTCTGCTGAATCCGGTTTTTGACCTTATCGTCTGCCAGGACCCTCAGCTCATCCAAGGGAAGGTTGCTGGCCAGCGAGAAAATCATTATCGGCGTGGCTGTAACGTCAAACCTGGCAATGGTCGGTTCGTCCATATCCTGGGGAAGTTTTGAGCGAATTTCGGAAAGCTTTTGTCTGACATCTGAATCTGCGTCCCGGACTTTGACCCCGATATCAAACTCCAGCAAGATCTGGGAAAAACCTTCGGCTGAAGTGGAGTAGATGTTCTTGAGCCGGTTGATTGCACTCATAGCTTCTTCGATCGGCTTGGTTACCTGGTTTTCGATCTCCTGGGCACCCACACCAGGATAGACCGCAGTAATAGATATGTAAGGGAATTCCACGTCCGGCATCAGATCGATGCCGATGCGGCTATATGAGACTACCCCCAGTACTAAAACCGCCAGCACCTGCATAACGATGAACACAGGCCGGCGAATGGATAAATTAGGCAGAAACATTATCTTCCTTCTCCTTTAACAATCCTCACCTTATCCCCCGGCTGCAATTGACTCTGACCTAAAACGACCAAACTATCCTGAAGGCTAAGACCGCTTTTTATGTAGGTCAGACCCCCGTCGCTAAATCCCGTCTGGACCATCCTTTCCTCTGCTTTACCATTCTTAACCACGTAGACTTTTTTCTTCCCGGCTTCGGTCAGAACAGTATATCTGGGAACCAGAATCAAATTATCAGTCTTGCCAGTGGCTAAGTCTACCTCCGCAAACATCCCCGGTTTTAAGAGATGATTTGGATTGGGTATGGTTATCTCCGTGCTGGCAGTACGGGCTAAGCTGTTCAAGGTAGGGCTGATCAAGGTGATCGCTCCATAGAAGTCCCTATCAGGGTAAGCATCAACTCTGATCTTCGCCTTCTGATCTAATCTTACCTTGGGCAAATCCTCTTCTGTTACCTGGATTATTATCTTGACTGAATCCAGGTTCAATATTTGAGCCAGGGGAGTGCCTCCCCCACCTCCAGAAGGTTCGTTTACCTGTGCCCCTTTATCCAGGTATACTTTTCCTACAACCCCCTCGACCGGAGAGATCGTTTCAGCCAGTTTAAAATCCAGTCCGGTTATATCCCGGTCAATTAATGCAACCACCTGATCTTTTTTTACCCTGTCCCCCTCTTTGACTTTCATCTCTACTAATTTACCTGAGGCTTTGGGATAAATCTGTATCTCTTCTACTCCCTTGACTTCACCAGTGTAATTAAGGATTGGGGTATAAGGAGTTGCTTTCACCATCTCCACTTCAACTGGCACGATCCTTTCCTGAACCTCTGTTGTCTGAGCGTTCCTCTGTTTCAGGAAAACCATTATCCTGAATAAAACAAAAAACAGGATCAAAAGGACAATTAGAATAACGATCATTTTTTTCATCTTTACTCCCTATCTGTCATGAGTTTTTTGCCTTTTTACCAGCTGGCTAAGTTCATTTAGATGTTTTATCTCGGTCTTCAAATGGAAAATCCCTTTTTCCAGTATGAATTTCCAGTTGAAGGGCATCTTGCAGCACCCCTCCTGGTAGATTTTTTCGATTTTTTCTATTACTTTACGAAGTTGCACTTTCTTTTTGGAAAGCGAATCTAAAATCTTTT
>JALHSU010000235.1 GCA_022865345.1 Candidatus Zixiibacteriota bacterium | reverse complement strand
GTTTATAGTCTGTTACTCTCACGGAATCAAAAGAAAAATCCTTTCAGGGCTCCCCTTTTGTTCACTGTCTGTATCGATTTTCACAAACTCCAGCTTATTATGAAGAAGAGAAACTGGAGACTGGTCTCGAATGACCTTTTCTGTCTCCTGATGGGGATTCAGGATGCTTCTCTAATGGCGGAGAATATGGTGATTGCCGCAGAAAGCCTGGGATTGGGGACCTGCTTTCTGGGAAATACCCCTTACCAGGCCACAAAAATTGCGAAGGAATACAAATTGCCCAAGAGGGTTTTTCCTTTGACTCAAATTGCTATCGGATACCCCGCAGAAAATCCGCCGATGCGCCCAAGATATCCTCTGGAGTTTGTTCTTTTTGAAAAGGAATACCCGAAATTCAAAGAAAAAGACATAAAGAAAGCTATGAAAAAGACGGACCAGGGTTACCTGGCTCAAGATTATTATCGTAAGTCGAACTACAGAGTTCCTCTGGAGAAAGGACGCAAGGAAAAATTTACTTTTGATGATTATTCCTGGACCGAGCATATCTCCCGGAAATGGGGACAGTGGAACCCCTCACCTAAAAAACTTTTAGAGCAGCTTTCAAAATGCGGATTCCAGCTGCCCGGAGGGAGAAACACACGTAGCTGAGCCTTCAGGGTTCAGCGGAGGTTTAAAACCTACGCTACGCGACTGTTGACTGTAGTTGCCCAATTCATTAGGCATAGTGGCTCAGGCGTCCCCGCCTGAGCATAAAAACAGGCAAGATGCCTGTTCTACCGATTTTTAAGAGGATTGTGATGTTGGGCTTTATGCACAACACGAAAACCAAAATACTACAAAGACAAACCGATGATCGAGTATAAAATAAATGGCAGAATTATCACGGATGAGTTAAATACCTTTTTCCAGAACTGGAAATCACCTCCGTCAACGGAGACCAGAAGCAAGCTTTTAACCGGTTCTGATCTGGTTATCACCACAAGAGAAAATGGTAGACTTGTAGGTTTTCTCACAGCCATAAGCGATGGGGCCATGCATGCATTCATTACCCTGGTTGAAGTTCTGGAGTCGCATCAGAGGAAAGGGATTGGCAGGCGTCTGATGGAGTTGGCAATCTCCAATTTCAAGGGATATTATGATATTGTCTTAATAACTGATCCGGATAAAGGTGAATTTTATAAGAAATTGGGGTTCAGAGAAATCTATGGAATGCATGTCAGGGATTTTACTTATGGAAAGGACAAAAAGTAGTTGCCCAATTTAATAGGGCAGTTCTGGTAGGTCAGACATTCCTGTCTGACCATAATTGCCCGATTCATTGGGAATAGTGGCTCAGGCGTCCCGCCTGAGCACAAGAACAGGCAAGATGCCTGTTCCACCACCAAATCAAACGGTAGTTGCTCTGTTGATTGAGCATTTCGTATAAGGTAAAAATGTCTTAGATTGAAGGAGGGAAAATGATTTTGACATTTCTGAACAAATATAGAGACATCGGACTTTTGATTCTACGTCTGGGAATAGGGGGGATGTTTATATTTCATGGTGCTCCAAAAATCCTTGGTGGACCTGACATGTGGGAAAAGCTGGGAGCAACTATGGGGATTTTTGGCATTCACTTGCTGCCTGTATTCTGGGGATTTATGTCCTCCTTTGCAGAATGTTTTGGAGGTATTTTTCTTATCCTGGGCTTTTTATTCAGACCAGCCTGCGTCCTCCTGACTATAAATATGATTGTTGCCACATCGATGCATCTAAATCGAGGAGATGGTTTGGGCATTGCCTCGCATGCGATTGAAGATGGAATTCTTTTCCTAAGTTTGGTCCTTATCGGTCCAGGAAAGTATAGTCTGGACGAGATATTTAAACCTTATAATCCCGGTGGATCAGACATTCCTGTCTGACCGTGCTTGGTAGCCGCAGACTTCAGTCTGCGAAGCAGCGTTTTGATTTCTCTTGTGCAAGCTGAAGTCCTGAGTAACGGATCCGTAGGACTTGCGGCTACCTACTGACGGTAGTTGCCCAATTCATTGGGCAAAGTGGCTCAGGCGTCCCGCCTGAACATAAGAACAGGCAAGATGCCTGTTCCACCATAAAATGAGACTGCAGCACGCGTAGCTGTCCGCCAGAGGCGGATTAGGGCTCAGCGGAGATATAAAACCTCCGCTACGCGACTAGAAAATCTAATGCAAGAAGGCATCCGCAAAATATTTTCTGAGGTTCCTGGAACCTACGAGCTGATCAATCATATTCTGACTTTCGGGATGGATATCCTCTGGCGAAAAAAAGCGGCCCAGATTGCAGTCGAAGGAAACGGCAGCATGTGGATGGATGTCTGCTCAGGCACTGGCGAGATGGCTGTTTACCTCAAACAGCTCGCTCCGGAAAAGACGAAAGTATTTGCCTGTGATTTCTCCTTCCCGATGATTCAGAAAGCCCGGCAGAAAAAAGAAGCATCTGAAATCACCTTCATAGTTTCAGACATCAACACTCTCCCTTTCCCGGATAATACCTTTGACCTGGTCACCATCTCCTTTGCAGTGCGCAATATCAATCTCGACAGGGAAAAGTTTGTTATAGCTTTGAGAGAGATAAACCGGGTTTTGAAACCAGGGGGCAGGTTCGTGGCGGTTGAGACCAGCCAGCCTAAATCAGAAATAATCAAAAAGATATTTCAC
>JALHSU010000234.1 GCA_022865345.1 Candidatus Zixiibacteriota bacterium | reverse complement strand
GATTCAATTGCCTGGTCCAACCTACCATTGTAAGCATAAAGGTCACCACGAGTGTCATAAGGATTGGCTTCATCTGGTGCTAAGGATATATACTTATTTATCGCCCAGATTGATTTGTCGAAATTCCCCAATTCGTTGTATGCATAGGCAAGGTCATTATAGGCTAACTTATTGAGAGGGTCTATCTCAATGACTTGGTTATAGTATTCAAGGCTCTGTTCAAACTTTCGCAGGCCAATATAATACGCTCCTAACATTATCAAGGCATCTTTCTCCTCAGGATAACGCTTTAGTAACTCTTTTAGCTCTTTAACATAATCTTCCCATGTCGTTTTCTCTGAATACTCTATCTCTAGAACTTTTATATAATTTTTTTCCTTGTGGCTAACTTTATCTGAGTATTTTATTGCTCTCTCTAACATCTCCTTCCAGTCATCTGTTCCCATCCTGGTTAATTGATAATATGCCATCGCAAAGGTGGAATCGTACTTCAAAGCTTTCCTGAAGCTTTCCTCTGCTTCTTTGGAGTAAAGCTTATTCTTGTAATCAATACCCTCCAAGTAGCAACGATACGCTTCAGGTGAATGGGTAGTAACATCCGCAACCGAAGGGTCTGGTTCCTTCTGTGCTATTGCAGGTAGAGACAGGTCTTTTTTGATTTCAACTGTAAGCTTATCCACTAAGGGGAAAATATTCTCACCTGCCTGTCCAGTGATTCTCTGGGAAGCAATGGCATTTCCTGTCTTAACTTCTACTAATTGAGCTGTCAGTATTATCTCCGGCTTTATCTGTAAAACACTGCCCAAAAGCATCCACTTAGCATTGGCTTTCTCTGCTACTTGAGTGGCTGTTGCCCGGTCAACCCTTTTTATTCCCTCTTTACCCAATAGCTTGAGAATATCATATAACCTCTGGCTGGATACTATCCTGAGATATTGTGATTCGGTCAGGTCAGTGATTAATAAATTAGTGATAATCTCTCCTAATTTGGTAGAATCTGTTGGGTCTACTAAATTTTCAAAATACATTATTGCCAATGTGTTCTCCGCTGCTGTGGCTTTCTTTTCTGGACTAATTTCAAATTTGAAAGGTTTGAGAATCAAAAAGAGTAAAACCAAGATGAAAACTGCTGAAGCCGGAATTAAAATGGGGAAAAATTTATTTTTAGACTTGCGTGCAGCAGAAGTTATTGTCTCCCTTTGCAATCCCTTAAAATCCGCCATGACCTCAGCCGCACTCTGATACCTGACATTGCGGTCTTTTTCTAATGCCTTGTCAACTATCCTCTGTAGTCGTTCCGGAACATTGACTTTATATCTGGCTAATGGCTCTGGGGTTTCATTTATAATAGAATAGATTATGGCAGCCTCATGCTCACCTTTAAAGGGAAGCTGTCCGGTTATCATCTCATATAAAACCACTCCAAAAGAAAAAATATCTGAACGATGGTCAACTTCTATCCCTTGAGCTTGTTCCGGTGACATATAAGCTAAAGTCCCCAGGGTCGAGCCAGTCGTGGTCAGCTTGGTAGCTCCTTTAAGCTTAGCTAAACCAAAATCCATTATCTTGACCACTCCATCCTCGGTTAACATAATGTTGTCTGATTTTATATCTCTATGGACAATCTCCTTCTTATGCGCTACATTCAAACCTTCTGCTATCTGTATAGCTATATCCAAAACCTCTCTTAAGGAAAGTGTCTTTTCTTTCAAAATTTCCTTGAGCGATTTACCCTCAACATAAGCCATAGAGATGAAACATTCCCCTTCAACTTCATCTATCTCATGGATAGTGCAGATATTAGGATGGTCAAGAGCCGATGCCGCTTTAGCTTCATGCTCAAATCTGATCTTGGCTTCCTGGTCGCATAGAAGATGCTTAGGCAGGAATTTCAAAGCTATGATTCTAGCGAGCTTGATATCCTGGGCTTTATAAACCACACCCATCCCACCCTCGCCCAGTTTTTCGAGTATCTTATAATGTGAAATTAATTTACCAATCATAACGTATTACGCTCAGTTCTCGAACTCATCCCCTTTCCCCTTCTCTTAAAAAGAGAAGGGGAATACAAGTCCCTCTCTTCTTAAGAGAGGGATTTAGGG
>JALHSU010000233.1 GCA_022865345.1 Candidatus Zixiibacteriota bacterium | reverse complement strand
GGCAGGGGTATGTTAATACTGCGGCTTTTGTGCATGGGGATGATAATGCTGACGGCAAGACAACTGTTTCTGATGTGGTGTATGAGATAAATTATCTTTTCAAGGGTGGTCCCGCTCCTCTTCCGCCTGAGGTTGGAGATGTGAACTGCGATAACAAGCATACTGTGGCGGATGTGGTTTACAAGATCAACTACCTTTTCAAAGGTGGACCGCCGCCATGTAATTTGTGATTTTTTGGTGGAACAGGCTTCCAGTCCTACAGATCCATTTTTCGGACCTGTTCAGAACAGACCAGAGGTCTGTTCCACCTGTTTTTTTGTCATATATTTTTTGTAGGGCGGGTTTCAAACCCCGCCCCTACTTTTTTTACGGTCACGAAAAACGAATCATGGTCACGTATTTTTGATTTTCCCCTTTCTTTTTCTCAAACCTTTTATTAAATTTATCAAACCTAGTGAAAAAGTTTCCGTCCCGTTTTGTCAGGAGCTACTCCTGACAACGGTGTCAGGTCTGAGGACCTGACACAACAAAAAAAAGAAAATATCATGCAGGAAAATTACCAGATCAGGATAAAAGAACTGCCTGAGGACCAAAAGCCCAGGGAGAAGCTGATAAAATATGGTCCGGACGTTCTCAGGAACAGCGAGCTTTTGTCAATTGTCCTAAATACCGGGTATAAGGGTTTAAATGTAATCGAGTTATCTGAGAGGATAATAAAAGATTATGGCTCAAAAGCGATTGCCCAGGAAAAGGACGTTGGCAGGTTGATGGAGACCCTTGGGATACCTCAGGTGAAAGCCTGCCAGATAGTTGCGGTATTTGAGCTGGGAAGAAGGTTTTTCTTGGAGGACAAGGGCAGGATTCCAACTATTCGGACTCCTGAGGACGTTTATAAATATTTAGAGGAGATGAGGAAATTGCAGAAGGAGCATTTTCGCGGTTTATATCTCAATATTAGAAATCGTTTAATCCATGATGAGGTGATTTCCATCGGAAGTTTGACCTTTAATATCATCCAGCCCAGGGAGGTTTTCCGCCCGGCAATCGAATATGGTGCTGCGGCAATGATTCTGGCTCATAACCACCCCTCCGGCGAACCAGACCCATCTGAGGATGACCTAAAAGTCACCCGTAAAATCGTAGAGGTTGGAAAACTGATGGAGATAGACGTTTTGGACCATGTAATTATCGGAAATGAAAGCTACGTGAGTTTGAGGGAAAGGAATTTGATGTGATTTTGGAGACGGTAGCGTCGCCATTCCTATGGCGACGGTGGGACGTCCTCACGGGAGTGAGGACGCTACGGTTACGAGAAACCTAAAGTTTTATACTGCAAAGAATTTCCTATGAGAATTTCAAAGAGAATCTTGTTGGCTTTTGCAGTTTTATCCATTTTATTATCTTTCTTCAAATGTACCTCTCACCTTAAGGCGGAGGGTAATGATATGACCAAAGAAGGAGAGCAGACTGAAGAGATAAGAAAGTCTGCCTGGGCGGATTCTCTAAGGGGTTTTTATCCTCAAGACCCTGTAAAGTTAACCAAAGAAATTGCCGATTTCTATAATAAGGCAAAAAAGGAGGAGATGCCGGGCAATATAGTTGCCTTAATCTCCCCGCATGCAGGCTACATCTATTCAGGCCAGGTTGCAGCCTATGGGTATAAGACCTTAGAGGGTTTAAAATACCATACTGTCGTAGTTATCTCTCCCACCCACGCGGTTTATCTTAAAGGCGCTTCAATCTATAACGGAAAAGCTTATCAGACCCCTTTAGGGATGATTTTGGTTGATAAGGAGTTGGCTTTGGAGCTGTCGAAAATAGACAAAAGAATCTATCTTTCGGATGTTGGTCACTCGACTTCTGGACCAAGGGCTGAGCATGCTTTAGAGGTGCAGCTTCCTTTTTTGCAGATAGTCTTAGGTAATTTCAAGCTCATCCCCATAGTCCTGGGCCCGGATGATGATTACGGAATGTACGAGGCTCTGGGAAAAGCTCTGGCAAAAGTCTTAAAAGGCAAAAATGCTCTGATTGTTGCCAGCTCTGACCTTTCACATTATCATCCTTATGCAGAAGCAGAGAGGCTGGATAGCACAGTCATAAAAAATGTGAACGCCTTTAATCCCAGGGCGTTTTTTGAAGACCTTACCTCTGACCGGTGCGAAGCCTGTGGCGGAGGACCGATTATCTCAGCCATGATAGCGGCAAAGGAGTTGGGAGCAGACAAGTCCAAAGTTGTCAAATATGCCAATTCCGGAGATGTGACCGGAGATAAATCCGGTGTGGTGGGTTATATGTCTGCGGTTCTCTATGACACAGGGAAAAATTCAGATGATCCTCCAAAGGAAAAGGCTGAAAAGGAGGTCCAGAAAAAGAAAGACACAGATTCCAGGATCTCGGATAAAGACAAAACATTTTTGCTTAAGCTGGCCAAGGAGACGATTGAATGTAAGGTAAAAGGTGTAAAATGCCCGGATTATAAGATAACCTCAGAGGTGCTTAAAGAGAACAGGGGTGCTTTTGTGACCATAAAAAAACACGGGGACTTGAGGGGCTGTATCGGTTACATTCAGGCAATAAAACCGCTTTATC
>JALHSU010000232.1 GCA_022865345.1 Candidatus Zixiibacteriota bacterium | reverse complement strand
TACCGGAGTTATGGGTGCCTCAAGACTAACTTATTCTTTAAGTAAATTCGGGATTATAAGCCCCTGGTTTAATGCAGTTCATCCAAAGTTCAGAACACCAGCTCGCACTATCATAATCTTCTCAATGATAGGGATAGTGGAGACCGTTCTTTCCTTCCTTACCCCTTCAGCTATAGACACCTTAGGAAATATGTATGCCTTTGGTGCCACTTTAGGTTATACTTTAGTCTTTATTGCCTTGATAAAACTCAGGTTCTCAGACCCCTATACTCCCAGACCT
This sequence comes from Candidatus Zixiibacteriota bacterium, assembly GCA_022865345.1. Lineage (NCBI taxonomy): Bacteria > Pseudomonadati > Candidatus Zixiibacteriota > Candidatus Zixiibacteriota bacterium. The sequence continues at coordinate 8,956 of JALHSU010000232.1, read as the reverse complement.
TATAAGATGCCTTTGAATATAAAAATAGGGTATAAGGGAAGGAAAGTAGATTTCCCTCTGCTGGGAGTCATCGGTATGTTAGGTGTAGCTACTATTCTCTTTATGGTGGTCCTGACTCACACCATTGGAAGGATAGCCGGGCCTGCCTGGATTTTATTGTGCTTCATCTATTATGCCTGGTACAGAAAAAAGGAAGGTTATCCAATATTTAAGAGCATCAAACATAACTGGGAGAAAGAGCAGATAGAGGTTTTAACCTCGGCTGAAGAATATGATTTATTAGAGCAATATAAGAACGCTTTGGCTGAAAGAGATAAAAAGAGAGTGCAGATAAAATGAGAAGTTTTTCCATGAATTCACCTAAGAATTTAACCCGTCTGGATTATTATCAGATTATTACAAGCATTTTGATGACTTTTTTAGGTGGAATCATTCTATTAAAAGCTTTATTCTCAGGTATTTTCATCCTCACCTTCTTAGTTGGTGGAGGATTTTTAGGTCTGGGGATTTATCGCTTGAGTTTTATCTACAGATTTTTAAAGGGAAGAAAAAAATAATGCATGTTCAGGTTTCACCTTTAGGCATAATCATCGCCGTAGTTTTCTTCTTTTCTATGGGTGGAATACTATGGTGGATGCTTCATCCACCACCCCAGATCAAACCGGAGGTTGCCAAAGCTCGAAGGTCGGTTGAGGCTTTGAAAAGGATTCTGGTCCCGACTTCTGGTATGCCCTATTCTGAAAGAGGGATAGAGTTAGCCTGCAGGTTAGGGACTGAGCATAAGGCTGAGATCGTTTTGACTTATGTCATTGAGATCCCGCGCACCCTGCCCTTAGATGCGCCTATGCCTGAAGCTGAGGATAAAGCGAACCAGGCACTCAATCGAGGAAAAGAAATAGTAGAACTGCATAACCTTCCACCGGTCCTCTTAATCGAGAGGGCACGGGAAGCAGGTGAGGGGATAATTCGAGCGGCTAAGGATAATCAAGCAGATGTAATCGTACTGGGAATGCGCACCAATGTCCACGGTACTCAGTCTCTCTGGGGCAGAACAACCGACACCTTGATAAGAAAAGCGCCCTGCGAGGTTATCCTGGATAAACTTCCTGAAAGCAGTTGAACTTTTTCTTAGGAGAAGAATATGAGAGTGGTAATTTTAGGATGCAGTCGGGTAGGAGCATTACTCGCCACCGAGCTTTTTTCTAAAGGAGATGAGGTCTCAGTTATAGACCAGGACCCCGGCTCTCTCAAAAGACTGGGCAGAGATTTTGGTGGAAAAGCTATCTTAGGGATTGGAATCGACGAGGGCGCTTTGAAAAGGGCAGAGATAGAAAAAGCAGAGGTTTTTATCGCGGTGACGAACGACGACAACACCAACCTTATGGCTGTTCAACTGGTCCGGGAAAAATTCAAAACCCCTAAGATTTTCTTGAGGGTCTATGATCCGAAAAGGGCTGAGGCTTTTAAAGAACTGGACTTGAATATAATCTGCCCGACTATAGACACCGCAAAAAAGATCGAAAAGTTTTTGTCCGAAAAAGCTTAGTTGAAATTCAGATAGAGGAGAGATAAAAATGTACGTGATTATAGTTGGTGGTGGTCAGGTAGGGCATAGCCTTGCCCGGCTGATTATGTCGGAGAAACATGAGGTTTTGCTGGTGGAAAAAGACCCGGCAAGATACGGCAAACTCTCAGAGGAATTTGGCGAATCGGTTATCTTAGGAGACGGGGCTGAGCTGGATACATTGATGGATATGGGAGCTAACCGGGCAGACGTGCTGGTAGCGGTTACCGGAATGGACCAGGATAATTTAGTCATCTGCCAGATGGCAAAAATCCTATACCTTATTCCCAGAACCATTGCCCGGGTAAATGACCCAAAAAATGAAGAGATATTTCAGAGCCTGGGGGTGGATGCGACCGTTTCCTCTACCAGGATAATCGGCTCATTAATTGAGGAGAAGATCGATGCCGGGATGTTCATTCCTCTTTTGGCTCTAAAGGGTGGAGAGGTGGAGATCTTCCAGACCCAGCTTTCTTCAGATTCCACTCTTATCGACAAAAAGATCTCCAAACTAACCTTACCTCAGAATTGTATAATAATTGCAGCCTTAAGGGAAAACCAGATAATCATTCCCAAAGGAGATACTATCCTCAAGGAAAACGATACCATAATTACCCTGGTGGGAAAGGACGCTAAGGACACTTTTAAAAAACTTTTCTTGTAAATTAATTGCGGAGAACATATATTACAGAGCACAAAGGAGGATTTAGATGTTGAAAAAGTCGTTGTATCTTTTCGGGCTTTTGTTTTTGGGAATGACTCTCCTAACCCGGGCAGTTCAGGCTCAGCAGCCTAAAATAGGTTACGTGGACGTGGAAAAACTTAAATCCGAATATAAGGAATTTGCGGATGCCCAGGAGAAGTTCAGCCGGCAGTTAGCCCAGTGGCGAACCCAGGACAGCACCATGCAGAGGGAAATCCTTGCCTTGCAGGAAGAGCTGGATAAACAGGGAGCTCTTCTGACTGAGGCAAAAAGACAAGAAAAACAACAGCAGATTTTAGCCAAGCAAAAAGCATATCAGGAGTTTGCAAACAGGGTATTAGGACCCGAAGGAGAAATGGCAAAAAGGGAAAGAGAGCTTTCCAAGCCGCTGATTGACAAGATCAATGCAGTGATTCAGTTAGTGGCGATCAGAGATGGCTATGCTTTGATTTTGGATTCCTCTGGAGGAAATGTCCTCTACGCCAAGGAGGATATGGACTTAACCGCCAAGATTCTGGACGAGCTGAACAAAAGCGCAACTAAATAGATTTTTGTGTATTTGTAGGGGCACGGCGTGCCGTGCCCCTTTTTGTCTCGTTTATGTGGTAATTGGTTTTTCCAGTCGTAGCGTCCGACGTTTCTGTCGGACGTTACGATTTATTTTTTTTAAACCTCAAACCTACAAACTCCGAACTGCTTTTTAGCAGACTGGCGATGGCCCGCCTTTGAAAAGATAATTGATCAAATAGACTACATCGGAAACAGTTAATTTGCCATCACAATTACAATCCCCTGCCTGAAGTGGTTGTGGAAAAGTTCCTCCTTTAAATAGATAATTGATCAGATAAACTACATCAGAAACTGTTCTCTTTCCATCCGCATTAGCATCCCCACGAGCAAAGCCGGCTTCAAATTCTGCTTTTATCTCTTCTGTAGAAAGGGCACGACCGAAAACTTTGACTTCATCGATTTTACCTCTGTAATGATTATTTGTGTTCCATCCATCCAGACCTATCAGTACTGGGACATCATTTACATCCATATTGCCGGTTTTAGGGAAAGAATCTTTTTCCACTGCATTCAGATAGAAACGCATGTAGGACCCATCGTAGACCACAGCCACGTGTTGCCAGATATTGGTAGTTAAACCAACAGGAATATCCAATTGTTCGTGTGTAGTGCTGCCAGATTTAATGCCATACCTTATAGCACCATCTGATTCGGGCAATAACCACCACACCATTTTGCCCCAGTCCGAATCGCCTTTACCCATTATCCAGCCAAAGTCTTGAAATCCCGGAGAATATATCCAAGTCATAAATGTAATACCAGGACCATTAATATCCAGACTGGGCGAATCAGGAATCATAACATAATCATCTACACCATCAAACTCCAATGCTTTGCCCAAGAGTGGCAATCCAACCACCCAGGTCGGGTCATTCATTAGGGTTCCATTATTTCCAAATGCGCTGGAATCATGAGCAATATTACCAGTGCCTTCGTCAAATTTCCAGTAAGCGGCTAAGGTTACCCTTTCATATTCTTCTCTTATTTCATCCCCTGAAAGTGCTCTGTTGTATATTTTCACTTCATCAATTGTGCCGTTGAAATAATCGTTGTAACCATTGTCTCTACTACCAATTATTAGAGGATGCTCGTTTGGCGTTAATGTTCCCGTGTAGTTTTTGACAGTGCTTCCTTCATCCTTCCCATTAATGTAAATGTGCGTGGTTGTCCCATCCCAAGTAGCGGCTACATAAGCCCATTCATCAAGTACGAAAGAATGATAGGCTTCACAATAGCCGGCGCTGTTCTCTAATGTAAGAATTACGCTTACTCCTGCGAATCCCAACCAATACGAATATGTACTTACGTATCCTTTTCCGACAATCTTCGGCGTATGACCAGGGAAGGCATGCGGTCTTATCCATGCAGTGATTGTTAAATGGTCAGTTAAGTCCAGGATTGGCGAATCGTTAACCTCAACGTAGTCGCTTAATTTCGTGAAGTTCAAGCCCCTTCCGAGTTTTCCGTCTGTCCACGTAGTACCATAGATTGTTCCGTGATTGTTGTTACCACTACTGTCGTATGCTGTAACTCCAGTGCCTTCGTCAAATTTCCAGTAGCCGACCAAGGGATTAGGTGGAGTCAGATTTTTTAAGACGGAAACATTATCGCTAAACTGATTACCCACTGACAAGTCTAAATCCCCATCCCCATCTAAATCTGCACAAAAAACACCAGAAGCGCCATAGCCAGCTCTATAATCAACTTTAGTTTGAAATGTGCCATTGCCATTATTTCTCAAAATGGAAACAGTGCTGTCAGGACTATAGTCTTCCCCACGATTTCCGGTGACTACGTCCAAATACCCATCTCCATCTAAGTCCGCACAAAAGATAAAATGAGGATGAAGTCTCACACCATACTCAACATGGGTTTCAAAAGTTCCGTCGCCATTATTCTTTAAGATGGAAACAGTCATGCCCCCCCAATTTGCCGTAGCTATGTCTATATCACCATCTCCATCTAAGTCTGCACAAAAAAGATCACGGGGGTAATCTGCTGCAGCATAGTCAACTTTAGTTTGAAATGTCCCATCCCCGTTGTTCTTTAGAATGGAAACGCTGTTGCCGCCTAACATTCCATTGTTTGCCACAGCTAAGTCCAAATCTCCATCTCCATCTAAATCTGCACAGGAAACACCAAGAGGATAATCTGCTGTGGCATAGGCAACTCCAGTTTGAAATGTACCATCCCCGTTGTTCTTTAAGATAGAAACATTGTCGACCCAAACATCTGCCACGGCTAAGTCTAAATCACCATCTCCATCCAAATCCGCACAATATACAGAATGAGAACCGCTCCCTGCAGGGTAGTCAACTTTAGTTTGAAATGTCCCATCTCCATTGTTCTTTAATATTGAAACATTGTTGCTATTACGATTTGCGACGGCTAAGTCTAAATCACCATCTCCATCTAAATCCGCACAAAAAATAGAGACAGGAAAATCTCCAACACTATAGTCAACCTTAGCTTGCAATGTCCCATCACCATTGTTCTCTAATATCGAAAGGTTATTGCTGTGAGTATTTGCCACGGCTATGTCCAAATCCGAATCACCATCTAAGTCCGCACAAAAAATTGGAGTAGAACCATCTCCTGCCTCATAGTTGACCGCGGGAGCGAATGGAATTGAATCGGGGTTGGGGTAAAAGGTTTGGGAAATAAGAGTAGCAAATGGAGTAAATGATAAAACTAAGAAAAGCAAGATGACAAACCGAGATCTAGAACACAAAGTTGAATTTTTAGAGAGCATTTTGACCTCCTGTGGTTTCTCCGCCTTCAAGCGGAAAAGGTTAATGGTGTTAGACACTTTAATCCTTTAAAGGGATTATGTTCAGTTTACTATTTGATGATTTATGAACTTAAAATAATCAAATCCTTCTTATCTTGTCAAGTGGTATTTCAATTGCTTATGAGTTCGTGAGGGAGTAAGTTTACCATAAAGAACAGACAAGATGTCTGTTCCACCAAAAAAAGTAGGGATTCAATCCACCTGCGGCGGATGAACCCCTACAACCTCAAAAATCTACATCTAATAATTAATCACCTGGTCTATTTTCCCTTTTTTCCGGGCGACATGCTCGATTGATTTGTAGATATAATCTGAGAATAAGGCCAAAAGAACTGTTGTCAAAAGCATTATCAGAAGAAGCTGAAAATTTGAATATTTAGCCAGGGTCAGACTCAGGCTCTTGCCCAAAATCGATCTTCTCAAAAGCTCCAGCCAGTAGGTCAAGGGTAAAGCTTTTGAGATATATTGCAGCCAGTTAGGTAAAAGGTCTATCTGGAAAATAGCTCCACATGCTAAATAGAAAATACCGCCTAATCCCTCGGTCAAAGCAAAGCTGTGATGGGCAGTCAGCATCGTAATCCCTGCCAGGAGGATTCCCAGACAGGTGATTACAAAAAGCCCGATCATCAGGGTTATGAAAAACAAAGGATAATTCACCTGAGCCAGGTTTATCGGTATCTTCAAGACCAGCATACCGAAAGCTAAAGTGATGATGATTGCGATAGTCGTTGTGATGAGCTTGGCAATACCTCTACCAAAGAGATAATAATACATCCTTATAGGAGCGATGTAGATGTACCTCAACATCTCGTAATGTTCTCTGTCCTCGTGAATCACCCAGGAAATACCGAACAAAACGTTATACACATACATAAAAAAAGTATTCCCTAAGAATATGTAGGCGAAAAGGTCAAAAGAGGTCTTTCCCCGGGTGACTACCAGATACATAAAGACTAAAATCAGAGATGAGGCGATTGGGCGGATTATTGAATAAATCGCAAAGAGGAACGGGTCTGCCCAGTTAGCCTCCATTGCCCAGCCCAATTTACCGGCCAGCCTTGTCGTTCTCAAGTTCTCTTTTAATCTATCAAAAACCATAAATTTCCACCTTGTTCAAGATTCGTAAGTTCTGTCAGGTCCTAGACCTGACAGATAATCATGTGTCAGGAGTAGCTCCTGACACAACCGGTAATCTCCTCATTGTTCAAGATTTGTGGCGGAAGACTACAGTCTTCTATTGTCCTGAGTCTGTAGGGACAGAACAGTGTTCTGTCCCTACAATATTAGCGATCCTTTTGTTCTGTCAGGTCCTAGACCTGACAGATAATTATGGTGTCAGGAGTAGCTCCTGACATAACCAGAACATTCGAGCTGATGCACTCCTCCACAATGTACCCGTCGGGTCCCCTGACCCGACGGAAATCTTTTTTTCCCCTACCCGACCACCAACTCTGGAGGTCTGAAGACCTCCGCTACATTTTTCGCGACCCTGTCCTACGGATCCGTGATAGGATAAGGGTCGCGCTACGACGTGACTACCTCTTCTTCGCCATGAAGATTATAAAAGGGCTATCCTCTTTAAAAGGAACTTTATCATAATTACCGAAAAGCTCCACAGTTTCGAACCCGTTGGAGAAAAGGATTCTCTCAAATTCATCCTGAAAAAAATATCTCATCTTCAGATCGATGGTTTTGCGGAAAAGCTCTCCGCTTGCATTAGTGCTATCTACGAAAATCCGGACCTTTATAATCTGCCTGGGCTTATCGAAGAACTGATTGGAGAAAATCTTGGTAGTATCCCCTTCCTGAGGATAATCCTCCAGAATATCTCCTTCGCTCCTCAAAACTCCTTCAGCCCTGGAAAGGTCCGGATTAAACATGCTAATCATCAGTCTACTTTGAGAAGAAAGATGTCTATGAGCTGAACGCAAACAGTTCTTCTGCTCTTCACTTGAGAGAAGAACCAGAAACGAATTAAAAGGGATGAAGATAAAATTGAATTTCTTTTTCAGATGAAAATTCCTCATATCACCCTGAAGCAGAGTCACCTTTTTTTTCACCTCTTCCAGCTCTTTATCCAATTTCTCCCTGGCTTTGTCTAACATCTTTTCTGAGATGTCCAGCCCGGTTATTTCTATCCCTTCCCGCGCTATTGGTAAAAGGATTCTCCCTGTTCCGCAGCAAAGCTCCAAAACCGGCGAGCCGCAATTTCTGGCATACTCCAGCCACAAGGGGATGTCCGAGATGAAATTCTCGTTCCACTTATCGTAGAAATCCGCATAAGCATCAAATTCGTTTTGCATAATTGCGACGTCTTAGAAACCCTCCGTAGCGTCCTCACTCCTGTGAGGACGAACCTCCGTCGCCACGGGAGTGGCGACGCTACAGGAAATCTGTAGGGGCAATTCATGAATTGCCCCTATCAAAAAAATTTTATTGCCACCTCAAAGTCAATCTGCCTTCCTTTTTACCCATATTCTCCATATATTTCAGAGCATAGTGCGCGGCGATGAGGAAAAGGACCGAAAGTATAGCCAAACCATAAATCTCCAGGTTGACATTTAATAATCCAAGCTCTTTTCCACCCTTAAAAGCTAATTGTCTCATACCATCCAGACCCAGGGTCAAAGGGATTAAGGAAGCCACAAGGCCGACGGTCATTCCCAGACTCTTTATGGGAAAAAAGAAGCCGGACAGAAGATAGATCGGCTCCTGGAATAGGTTAGTGGTATGCCAGGCTTCTCTGCCGAAAAGCATAAACAGGGACGAGAACATCATACCCAGACCGTAAAGTGCCACCTGGGTCAAGAAAAATATCAAAGCTAATTTACCCAGGCTTATTACCACAAAGTTCACTTTGAAGATCAAGCTTCCCACCACAAAGACGAAAATCGCTCTGGTCGATGCCAGGTAAAATCCCCCAGTTGCCATTCCTAAAAGGATTGCCATTCGGGAAATAGGAGCGACCAGATACAGCTGCAAATTCCCCATCTCTTTTTCCCAGTAGAACTGGGCAGCCATTGACCATAAAACGTTGATCCAGTAAGCAGTCATCGCACCGCCCAAGATAACAAAACCGGTATACTCTTCCGGAGCTTTCAAAGCCTTGTAAACGTATACAAATGAAGCAGTGGAAAGTAACGGCAAAAGCGCCTCTGAGGCAAGCCAGCTCGGTTCTCTGTGAGCGCCGACTAACCTGACATAAGCCCGGCCGAAAATCGCCTTAAGGTTTGTTTTAAGCTCGGTTTTCATCTTCTAACCCTCTTCCGCATAAGGAGACAAACACATCCTCTAAAGTCGGTTCAGCCTTGGACAAGCTCAAAATCTT
>JALHSU010000231.1 GCA_022865345.1 Candidatus Zixiibacteriota bacterium | reverse complement strand
TCGAATTCAAAAACCTTTTTGAAGATCTGGGATAATGCGGGGAGGTTATCTTCGATATTCCTTGTTTCCAAAAGTAATCTGGCTGCCTCGTCCGCAGTCTGTAAACCTCTTTTGCGCTCTCTGGCTTTTTCTAAAAGCAAAGACTGTTCGACCATCAAGCCAAGCTCGTCCCTCAAACTGGTGAGGAATTGAACTTCTTCAAAGGCAAACCTTTCCGGGTCAGAATCATAAATGCAGATAAGCCCAAACACCTTTGAGTTATATTTTATCGGAACGCAGGCAAAAGAACAGGTTTTCTCTTCCCCCTGAAAAAGCTTATGCCACTGGTCTGAACCCTGAAACTGGTTCTGGGTTAAAATCTCCCTGGTCTTGAGAGTTTCATTATAGAAACCTTCATTCGGATTCAGTTTATAAAAGCGAGAAAGCTCCTCCGGCGAGAGATTAAAGTAAGAAAGAAGAAGCATTTCCGGAGAATTGAAAGATGACCTGAAAAGAACTCCTTTTTGATACCCCATAAATTGCATTACCTTATGAAAGGCATCTTTCAGATTCTGTTCCGGGTCCTGGTTATTCTGGGAGAACGATAGAACCTGCTTTAAGCAGGATAATCTTTTCAGACGCTGGAGAGAGTTTTCCTTTACTCGGGCCAGGTACCAAAACCATCTCCTCAATCCTGAGAATATAAATATGCTGCCCGCGATATATAAACCTGCTTCTGCAGAAGTCTTTATATCAGAATCAGTCGCCATAAGAGGTCCACTCAAGGGCAGAAAAAAAGTAAAAAAGGCTCCGCAGAATAAAAGAAAAACCCCCAGAGCCAGGGACCATTTGACTCCGGGATAAAATTTGAAGTACCTTTGTTCGAACTTTAGCACCAGGATCAAAGAGGTGCCGAAGATCAGAAGCTGAAGGTACCCGTTGATTGGATCAGACATCTCCCCCTCCTTTCAAAAAGGAAAAAGGAAAAAGTAAGATAAAAGAACAAAAGCGTTCCATTTTCCCTGTTCCTTTTAACCGGGTTCTAAATTTTAAAAAAAGATTGTTTAATTTTAGAACAGTTAAAAAAATTTTTCACTCCCCCAGAGGTTTTTCCTTTTTAACTTATTGTGGACTATTATACTTATCGTCAAAAAAGAAAGGAGCTTTAATCTTTCCAGACTCCAGGGGCGGGGTTACCCCGCCCCTGTACCCACATTTAACGCAACCTGCAGTTCAGATTAAGCATTATTTTCTGGCTGTCGAAAGAGCAGTAGAGCTGATACTTGCTCTGGTTCATCGCGGCAAAGATTCCCAAAAAATCCATCAATAAATCCCGGTTGCTCCAGCCCTCCCGGTAGGCATCATCATATTCTTTAGCCATCCCTAAAAAGGCGATCAGTCCAGCAGTGAAATAACGATTCAGAGATTGGGACAAAAGCTTCTGCCCCAGATAGCAGCCGGAAAAATGCTGCCACTTGTCCGGTCCGGCAAAATACCAGTTTTTCTCATCTACGAAATACCAGGGGTCTCTTGACGGCGAGAGCTGTTTGAATCTCCCATCCCGTGGATAGCTCTGCAATCTGAATGCCAGGCTTTTTGCTGGGAGTAAAAATAGATTCAGGAAAAAACTAAAACTGATAATGCTGAGAAAGAGATAAATTTTGGTTTTCATTTTTCCACCTCCTGTTTTAGATAGGGGTTAGAGGTGGGAGATGAAAAACCTTAGATAGGGCACGGTCCCGCCTTTGGCGGGATGCCCCTACAATTAAATTCTATTTGAATATTGGTTTCATCCCTAGCCCTCCAGGTTAGATTTCTCACTTATCTGAAAAGCAAATTCTTTGCCCTTTCGTAAAGACCGGCTTATCGATTGATAAACCCTGATAACTCAAGGTCTAATGAAAAAGAAATAACTGTTCAATTTTTGAACAGGATAGAATTCACTGCAAGGACTTGCAGGAAATAAGAAAAAAATGGAAGAAGAAAGATGGAAAAAGGAAAATGGAAATGAGGACCTCACCCTGTCCCTCTCCTTCCAGGAGAGGGAGATTGATGGTGAGATGTTTTACTATCTGTTCTGCAAAAAAAAAACAGAATTTCTACATCTTCAATGGGAAAAAGGAATCAGAAAGAGTTGTTAGAATAAGACCTGAACTCCACCTTCAGGGTTAGTTCTAAAAAAGAAGGGTTCGAGGATTCAAGGGGTCAAGGGAAAGGGAAAAGGGAGATGGGAATCTTTCCCTGATCCTCTCCTTGGCAAGAAGAGGGAAGGAACTGAACAGGCAGGATGCCTGTTCCACTGATGAGAAGGAAATGGAAGATGGAAAAAGGAAAATGAAAGATGAAAACTCATCCCTGAGTCCCCTCCATTTAAAGAGGAGACAATGAGAACAAGCTAGATGTTTTTCCACTGACCTGAACCCTGTTGGTCTGGAGACCAACAGAGAGCGAAAGAAGGAAGATGGGAACCTCTCCCTGACCCTCTCCTTGGCAAGAAGAGGGAAGAAAGCGAAAATATGGCATCGTCACGGTCGATGCACTCTATAAAAAGGAAATTAGATGGAAAATCTTTTGGGGAAAATCGAAGCCTGCCTGGCTGAAAAAGAGATCGAGGTATCTGATGATCTAGTTTTTCTGATCAATGCCCGGATCAAACCTCCTCTACCGGTCAAAAAGGAAGATGTCTACATCCGGGCAATGTATCTGGTATCTGATCAGGTCAACTCTTTTGGAGGGTGTTTTCCATTAGAGGAACATCCGAAATTAGCAGAGCTTTTAGTGGACTCGCCTGTCTTAGTGGGACATTCAAAAGAAAGACTTCCAATAGCCAGAAACTTCAAGGCTGATCTGGTTGAGAAAGATGGTGCCAACTGGATCAAAGTCTACTTCTACTGGCTGAAGAATTCACCAGAGGCTGAATCCTTAAAGGGAAATATCGACCATGGTATTTACAAGGAATGCTCCATTGCTTTCTCGTTCGAATTTCCAGAATGCTCAATCTGCAAACAGGATATGAGAAGATGCCAGCATATACCTTTCCGTACCTATCAGGATGAGAATGGAAACCAGGTCCAAGCCCATTTCAATTACCGGAACATCATCAGAGTTCTTGAGACCTCGCTGGTCTACCGGGGTGCGGTTTTCGGAACCTCGATGACCAACGAGCTTTACCTTTTTCAGAAGCATGATTGTGCGGATGGGATCTGTAAATTCAAGAGAGTTTATAAAGAATCTGTGCTGGAGTCTTTGAACAAAGCGGGCTTGCAAGATCAGGTAGAATTGTCAGGAAAGATCGCTGAGGATGGCTACTCGGACGGAAAGATAGAAATTGTATGCGAGAAAAACTTAGAGGAGAAAGTCTTGAATTCGCTGCCGCCTGCTTTCAGGGAAAGGGTAAGGTTTACGAGTATCGCAAGTCGAGAAGAGATTGGATTCAAACCCATCAAGTTTGTTCTGAGAGTTCATCCTCAGAAAAATCCGGCAGCTGGTGAGTTATTTATCAAAGATGAGCAGAGAAAATCTCGGCTTCTCATACTCAGGTTTGACCCGGAAAAGCTGAGGCAGGGGAGACGCTTTCTCTGTGATTTTATAGAAGACACCAATGGTCAAGCAGAGGAATCAGAAAAAAAGGTACTGGATTCAGGAGAATGTGAATTGATTGATAAAGGGGATGAGTTCTTCAGTTTCAGGTTAACCGGGAAACTTCTGCAGGGAGTCTACCTCTTAAGAAGAGCAAAGAGCAGAACTCAGGAAAGGTGGATATTTTACGAACGAAATGACTGATGAAAACTAATATTCGAGTCAAACGGATTGCTTCATTCCCTCCTAGGACTCGCAATGACAGTCATAGATCGTAGGGGTAATTCATGAATTGCCCCTACCAGGCGACCAGGCGTGCAATGACATTTAGGCTGTCTTTGCGAGGAGCGAAGTGACGAAGCAATCTGTCCACTGTTAACGGATTGCTTCGCTTTCCCGCAAATAGCGGGATCGCTCGCAATGACAGTCGCAGGTGATGGAAAAAATGAGCGAGAATAACAATAAGATATTTTCAAAAGTTCAGGTTTTTCAGTTTCTTATTACCTTCTTCATCACCGCTTTCGGGATTTTGACTGCTTATTACACTACCATTGCCGGGATCAAGCTAGATTTAGCCCGAAAAGCAGAGTCTCAGTTTGTGAATGAGCTGGATAAAAGGCTCTCCAATCTGGAACTGTTATTGAACCAGAATTTTATGAGCAAAAAGGAATTTTTCGAGATGAAAGAACAGATAAATCAAAGACTGCTCAAGATAGAGATTAAACTTGAGGGGCAGAAGTAAAATAAGGGTTCAAGGATTCATGGAGTCAGGGGTACGAGGAAGGAAAAGATGTGACCGGGGTTCGTTGATCGTGACCGTGGAAAAAGAAGAGGAAGATACCCTCACAGCTGATTAATTGGATTAAGCTGATGAAAGTATAAGGCAAAAGGCTATAGTCTAAAGTCAAAAGAAATCAAGAAGCAAACAGCGAATAGCTAATCGCGAATAGCGAAAAACAAGGAAGGTCAAGATGGA
>JALHSU010000230.1 GCA_022865345.1 Candidatus Zixiibacteriota bacterium | reverse complement strand
CTACAAACTTTTTTTGTTCCATTTTTTTAGACCTTTCCTTTTATTTGTTATTATTGGAGAATAAAGCTTTAACTTTATCTAAAAACCATCAAAAAATTGGTAAATATAATTTCGTAAACCTGAAGGTTTACACTCCAGAGTATCACCCTTCCCTCCCTTGATGGGAGGGACAAAGGGAGGGTGACCCTCTCCCTGTCCCCTCTCCCTTAGAGGGAGAGGGGACGTACGCCCCTACTTTAATATAATCGCCTGGGCGATAGCATCCTCCTTGGTATGGGAGATACTGATCAAAACCTTTTTCTTGCCCAAAAGTTTTTTTGTTTTGCCGTAAAGTAAAACCTCCGGCTTTCCCTTTTTATCATTTAAAATCTCTATCTCTCTCCAGCTTACCCCGGAGGAAAGTCCTGTGCCTAAAGCCTTCATCACTGCTTCTTTGGCGGCAAACCTGCCAGCCAGGGAATTTTCCGGATACCTTTTCTTCAAACAGTATTCCAATTCCTTTGGAGTATAGACCCTTTCTAAAAATCTTTTACCCCATTTTTCTTTTACCTTCTTGACCCTTTTGATCTCGATTAAATCTATGCCCAACGATTCTATCATCGCTTTATGAAAATTCTTTGAAAATTTTACTTGCTTTTTTCATTTTAAGATATATTATGAAAATGGAAAGGGATCATTTGAAAAACCTTTAACAGCGATGCTATGAAGGTTGTCCCCTGGGGTTGAGTGTACGCGATGATCCTTCGGGAGAGCGAAAGCAAAAGATCCCGGGCGGCTGTAAAAAACCTTTATCGTATTGTATACAGAGCGTTTTTTCAAATCCTTATCCCTTTCCAAAAAACCCCTTCATCCTAAAGGACGGAGGGGTTTTTATTTCACTTAAGCATTTTTTAGCTTTTCGTAGGTCTCGTAGAAGCCCATCATCTCCAGCTTATCCTCCAGCCCAAATGTCAGCCCCCTTATATCAGTCAATATCTCCGGCTCCTGAACCGAGCAAAGGTGGATGAAATGGGAAATCCACAGGGCAAAGGCTCTGAGGATATCAGCGGAAGTTTCCTCCTCTTTTCCCCGGATTAGTAAGACTGTCCCGTTATTGTCCACAAAGAAGTTCTGCAGTAACTCGAATTTTATCAAAAACTCCTCTTTTGACTTTCTCAGATTCTGGGTAACCGAATAAGTGCCCAATTTTTCCTTGTAAACTTTAGCAATCTGGTTCAAAACGATAACCAGATGCTCTAAGTAGATTTTATCGAGGAAAAAAGAGCTTTTCTCCTCCTGTCTGAATGAGGGTTTCTCCCCCTTTTTTGACAGTTTCCTTTCAATGGACAAAAAGGCAGATTTCAGGACTAAGTTTAAGACTGAAAGGTTCATGCCCGGACGGCCGAAGATCAAAACTGCTCCTTTGTCTAAATTATAGAAGAAAGCCATGCCGTTTTCAAACCTGAGCTCTAAGCTCGTTCCGGTGGAGCTTGCCTTAGCCAGACGTGAAAGGCGCGTTCCGATATCCTTCAACCCGTCTTTGGGAAAAGAGACCGGGGTGACTTGATAAGTAACCCCCTCATTCTTATTTAATACCAGAACGCCGGTTACGCCCTGAACTGATTTTATCTCCTGTAGGATCTCATTCATAGGTTTCCACCACCAGATTACCCATTTTTTGTATAGTCTCATCTATGGGAGACCATTTTTTCAGAAAAGCTGCCCAAACCCTGTCATTATAATAAACCCAGACGACTCTGTCTGGAGGGCACTCTAAAATCCCGGCTCTGACCTCGCCCAGTTTGGAGGAATCAGTTAGAGCTGAGGCAAGCCTTAGGGCCTGGGCTATCGTTTTGGAGAACTTGTCCAGGAAAACCTCGTCCTTTTTATCCGGAAAAAGGAGCGAACCGTCATACATCAAAATAAAAGGATTATCTATCTCTTTTAACTCGGATAGCCTCTGAACCTGGCTTTGAAAATCCTCTTTTCCTCCGGATAAGAAATCATAAGGATTTTTCTTTAAAGCCCGGGCTACTTTCTCATGCTCTTTTTTCAGAAATTGTTCTATCTCCTTTTGCTCTTCAGGTTTGATTTCACCTTTCCAAGGTTTTTCTACCTTATGAATCAGTTTTCCGTCCAGGATAACAGAAGAGACTACCTTGGGATTGGGACGGGTAACAAATTCGGTCTGAACCTGAAAAATTTTCCCTTCCCAGGTTACTGAAGAGGTTCTTCCTGCTGGTATAATAAATCCCATTTGAAGTTTATATTCTATCTACGTAGGGGCGGAGATTGTTGAGCATTGTGAAATCCCGTTTTGCGGGACCTCCACCCTTCTCAGGGCGGAGATAAACTCCGCCCCTACTCGTTCTAATTCCTAAGAAGACTTAACATTTCGAAAAACCGCATTCCCGGCAGAGAATGCATCCTTCCTTATATTCCAATTTGGCTCCGCAATCCGGGCAATATTCTAAGTTTATGTCCTTGATAGGCTCACGTTTACCATTTCCAAAATGTTTTTTCAAAACTTTGGCAATCGCATCCGGGATCGACATTATCAGCTCGCCATTTCCGAAAACCGGTGAAGAACCTCCGATTCCTATCAGTTGCTCGATGATCTTATCCACTGCCACATCACTGCGCAAGGCTAAGGAGATGAGCCTGCAGATAGCCTCAGTATCTGCAATAGTGGAATAGCCAGACTTTCCTATCTGGGCAAAAACCTCGAACGGTTTACCATTAACGCTATTAATAGTGATATAGAGGTTCCCGTAACCGGTCTTTATCTTCTCAGTTATCCCGGTTAGTGTCTCTGGACGGTCCTTGACTACTACCTCACCTTCGGCTTTCATCCTGGTAGCCAGGACCTGCTCTTTTCTGCTCCCATCCCGGTAGATGGTTATCCCCTTACACCCTGATCTATAGGATAAAAGATAGGCTTGCCTCACATCTTCCAGGCTGGCCTTATTAGGCAAATTTATGGTCTTGGAAACCGCATTATCTGTGAATTTCTGAAATTCTGCCTGCATCTTAACGTGCCAGTCAGGAGAAACATCATAAGCGGTTTTATAGATTACCTTCAAATCCTCAGGAATCTCTGAGAAGTCCTGAATTGAACCCTTTTCAGCGATTTTTTCCATCAGCTCCTGAGTGTAAAATCCCAACTCCTTTGCCTTTTTCTCGAAAATGGGATTGACCTCAATCAGCCTGGTCTGGTCCATAACTGTCCGGATATAGGATATCGCATATAAAGGTTCAATACCAGAGGAGCATCCGGCGATAATACTAATGGTGCCAGCTGGGGCTATAGTAGTGACAGTGGAATTTCGCATCGGTATTTTCTTGTCGTAGAAAATACTTTTCTCCCAATTGGGGAAATTCCCCCTTTTTTCAGCTAATTCTGAGGAATACTGGTGTGATTCCTTCTGGATAAAATCCATAACCCCGGCACCTAATTCCAAAGCCTCATCTGAGTCATAAGGTATCTCAAGTAAAAGGAGCAGGTCGGCCCAGCCCATAACTCCTAACCCGATCTTCCGGTTAGCCCGGGTCATTTCCTCGATCTGGGAAAGAGGGTATTTATTGGCATCGATTACGTTGTCCAGAAAGTGAACTGAAACCCTTATGGTTTTTTCTAACTTATCCCAATCAATCGAATTCTTACCCTCCTCAGCCTTCACCATTTTGGAGAGGTTGATTGAGCCTAAGTTACAGCTTTCGTAAGGTAAAAGAGGCTGTTCTCCGCAAGGGTTAGTTGATTCTATCGTGCCGACCTTGGGAGTGGGGTTAGACTGGTTAACCCGGTCTAAGAAAATAACTCCCGGCTCCCCGCTTTTCCAGGCATGGTCTACTATCCGGTCAAAAACCTCTTTAGCTTTGTATTTTACCGCTTGCCCATCCTTCAAATATGGTTTCTCTGTACGGGGGTTTATCAGTTCATAGTAATCATCCTCTTCCACTTTTTTCATGAATTCTTCGGTAACTGCCACGGAGATATTGAAGTTAGTCAGCTCTCTAAGGTCGTCTTTACAGGAGATGAACTCTAAGATGTCCGGATGGTCTACCCTTAAAATCCCCATATTGGCGCCTCTGCGGGTGCCTCCCTGTTTAACCGCCTCAGTTGCCGCATTTATCACCTTCATAAAGGAGATCGGGCCGGAAGCTACTCCAGAGGTGGATGCCACAACCGAGTTTTTGGGGCGTAGCCTGGAAAAAGAAAAACCGGTACCCCCTCCACTTTTATGGATCAGCGCAGTGTTTTTCACCGCATCGAAGATCGATTCCATTGTATCCTCAATCGGTATTACAAAGCAGGCAGAAAGCTGCCCCAGGGGTCGGCCTGCGTTCATCAAGGTGGGTGAGTTGGGCAGAAAATCCAGTCTGCTCATCAGCGCATAGAACTCCTGAGCTAATCTTTCTATTTCTCTATCACTGGCTCCGTAGATTTTCTCCACCTGGGCAATTGCCAGAGCCACTCTCCAGAAAAGCTCCTCCGGAGTCTCGACTATCTTACCCCGGTCGTCCTTTTTAAGATACCTTCTCTCCAAAACTTTAAGAGAGTTAGGAGTAAGGTCAGTTATCCCTTGCATCTATTCCCTCCTCACGCTGCGCTATTTTATTTTTCTCATCTATTACAAAGTCCCAGAAGGCTATGGGGGCTTCTTTTTTCATTATCTTAAGCATCTCCAAACAGATCTGCCTGATCTCCCAGTGGGCTCTTTCCACACATCTTACCTCGAAAATGTGCCTGAGCTCCCTGAAATTGGCAGATACTACTATCTCGGAGACAGTGGCATTCGGTAGAATATATCTGGCATCTTCTTTTGGCACCCCTGCTTTCACCATCTCCTCATAAAAATCTTTTAGTTCTAAAGCCGTTTTTCTAAATTTATCCTTGAAAGGGGTCTTCTCCACAGTGGGAGGGATTACGAATTCAAATTCTTTGGTTTTACCGTACTCCACATACCTCTGGCTTTCCTGGGAAGGGGACATAAGCCTGTGCCTTACCATCTCGTGCGTGAAAACCCTTGAGCCGCCTTTGATCCTGAAGGTGGCATAAGCATGTTCTAAGACCGAATGATGCCCTTTCTGGATGACTTTTTTAATCAGCTCCTCAGTGGATGACGGAGGATTATAGCGGTGAAAAGAAAGATAACAGGTGCGGCAGGCTTTTTCAATCACATCTTCGGCCTGCGGAGTTATAGCCATTAACTCAACTTTCATATTCTAAACCTTTTTATTGGACAGTTTTCCCTGTATATAAATCTGATTCAATTGGACAAAATTTATGGATAAAAAATTGGTGAGATGTCACCAAAATTTTTCTTATCTTTGCAAATCCATTCTATCGTAAAGTAGATATGATGTCAAGGAAAAATTTTTATTTTATCGAAAAAAAACACAATATCTTGTATTTCAATAAAATATGAATATCAAAATGTAGAATTTTATGACTTTTTACAGATTAAATTTCCTTCAGGTAAAAAATTCTTATTCTTTTTTATGGCTTCAGAAACTGCGAAGAGCAATTGGTTCTTTTTAAAAGGTTTTGAAATCAAAAAATCAGCCCCCTTTGCCTTTGCCTCTTCTTCCTTTGTCTGGGTTCCGCACCCGGTCATCAATGCCACTTTGACATAAGGATTTGCTGATTTAATCTCCCTGATAACTTCCCAGCCGGACATTTCAGGCATAGACAGGTTCGTCAGAACCAGGTCGTAAATACCTCTTTTGAAAAATTCAATCCCCTGTTTTCCATCCACAGCTAAGGTAACTGAATGACCCTGTTCGCTCAGCATCTCCAGGATTATGTCCCGCATATTCTTCTCATCCTCAATTACTAAGATATTGGCTGGCTGAAAATCGATAACCGTGATTTTTTCTTCTTCCTCCCGGGCTTTCCTGGAAACCGGAAATTTCAACCAGATGCAAGTCCCTTCACCTAACTCTGAATCAACTGACATAGTTCCCTGGTGTTTTGAGACTATTCCGGATGCAATGGTCAAGCCCAAACCCATTCCTTTTTCTCCTTTCAAAGTGTAGAAAGGCTCAAAGATTTTCGATTTGACCTCCTCTTTCATTCCAATGCCAGCATCTTTCACCCAGGCTAAGACATAATCGTTTTCCATCCTGGTGCCTAAAATGATCTTCCCTCCCTTTGGCAGCGCTTCTATTGCATTCAAGAGTAAGTTAACAAATACTTCCCTTATCTCCGAAGGGTTACCTGCAATAGGATTTATTTCTTTTAAGTCCATATCGATATTGATGTTAATCCCCCTGGCTAATGCTTCATCCTTCCACTTGAAACTGGTCAGTTCCACCACCTGTCTGAGTATCTTGTTCAGATCGACTTTAATGAAGATCGACTCTTGCCCGATCTTGGTATACTCCCACAATCTCCGGATTATCTCAGCCCCGTCATTAGCTACCTGTTCGATTAACATTAACCCTTTTATAAGTCCTTCTTCTTTAGCCTGTTTCAAAAGAAGCTCAGCTCTGCCAGTTATAATCCCGAGGATGTTGTTAAAATCGTGGACTATCCCTTCTGCCAGGTCTCCTAAGACCCTCATTTTTTCTGATTGAATTAATTGTCCCTGGGTCTTTTTCAAATCCTCTAAAGTTTTTTCTAAAACTTCTGCCTGTTTTTTTACCTCCTGGTATAACTCTGTCTTTTCAATGGAAACTGCAACGTTCTGGGCGAATATCGAGACCAGTTTTAGATCCATTTCATTGAATTTCCTTTCTCCTTTGACCATACAGACGTTCAAAACACCTTTTACCACATTCTTGACCTTCAAAGGGACCGATAAAGAAGAAGATATCTTCTCTTCCTTGGAGACAAAGTTTTTAAACTTATCCTCCTGCAATTCATCTCCCAAGAGGAGGGGTTCACCGTGGGTCATAACCCAGCCAGCTACACTCTCACCCGGGTTCAGCTCAGTATTTTTTATCTTCTCACTTGAGACCCCATGAGCTGACACGCAGACCAGCTTTTTTTTCTTTTTGTCAAAGAGCAAAACAGAGCACCTGTCAGTCTGAAGGTAATCCCGCACTGTTTTGGAGATCATATCTAAGATTAAAGAAAGCTCTATCTCGGAATTCACCAAGGTGCTGACCTCGAATAGAGCTTTAAGTTCTTGAAACCGCTCTTCCAGGGACTGTGAGAAAACCTTTTCTTTATAAAGCTCCTGACGCAGCTTTTTTATGGATTTCTCTTTAAGGAGAATGTAGGCTAAGAAAAGAAGAGATATGCCTGTAAACCCAACGAAGAGAAGATTGTAGGTGTAACTGGAGAACTCTTTTTCATATAAATTTCTCACATCTGAATAGAAAATCAGAAGAAGAACAAAGGTAACCAAGCTCAAAAAAACCCCGGAAGTCAAAATCCAGAGATGCCAGTCTTTTCTTTCGATCTTTTTTATTTCATTCTGGATATTTTTCATACTCTTCTCCCCCTATTCTTCTATTTTCGGAAAAATAATAGAAAGCTTAATCATAGAAAGACTTATGACAGAATTGTTCTGATTGAATCCCAGACAGTGGAGTGTAAACCTTTAGGTTTACCTTTTGACCTACCAGAGTAGTGTTATTCTGAAATCAGTTAGAGCTTTCCTGAAAAAGCTGGAATTTTTTTCAACCTGATGGCTAAAGCGGGGATAATGATTAACTGAAGAAAGATACCCGGAAGCCCGGTTATAAAAGAGGCTTCTAAGAAAGAGATAAAACTTACAGGAAGTTTGACAAAAGACCCTATTATGAATATCCCAAGCGCGAATGCAATTCTGCCTGCGACCATTGAAACCAGCAGATTAACTATAAGAGGTGCTTTGAGATATCTGCAGAGCAAGCCTATAGTAAGTCCATAAACCGGAAGTTCCAAAGCCATCAAAGGGACTGCATAAGGAGGCGGCATTCCAGTCAGGAAAAAACTTAAGATCGGAGATAAGAAGCCAACCACAGCACCACTTAAAGGTCCAATCAAAATCCCGGCGAAAAAGACTGGAAAATGCATCGGCGAAAAAATCCTGCCCGCCAAGCCGAACTGATGAAAAAGAAAAGGAACGACTATTCCCAGCGAAATGAATAATCCGCTCAGGCTGATCTGTTTTGCAGAGATTCTCATTTTGACCCACAGGCTATGTATAAGGAAGGTTTGTCTATTATGACTATCTTTTTAAATCCCTCCCTTTTTAACATCCTCTTTAGAACTTTTTCAGCCGGCAGAATATCCCTCATGACCTCAATGTCCCCAGATGACCGATGATGCTCCCGCAACTCTTTTCTCCCCAGCAGATGAGCGATGAAAAATCTCCCACCCTTTTTCAAAACCCTGCTAATCTCTTTGATAGCTTTGGCTTTCTTTTCAAAGTGAGGGAAAGAAGCAAAAGCAATCACATAATCTAAAGATTCCGGCAGAAAGGGAAGGTTCTCCGCAGGGGCACAGATCAGGAAGATATTTTCATCCCGATGTTTCCTCCTTGCCTCCAGCAGCATCTGTTCAGACAAATCTACCCCAAAAACCCTGCCTTTCCTGCCGATGGCTTTCAGGATATGGGGAAACAGAATACCAGTCCCGCATCCTAAATCCAGAACCTGTGAGCCTTTCTTGAGTCTGAAGCATCTGAGGAGTTTTTCCAGTTTATCTTCAGTCTCTAAATGACAGAGCCGATCCCATTTGTGAGCATACCTGTCAAAATATTCTCTTTTAGACATAATTAAACCGTAACAACTCGTAGGCAGGGTTTCCAGCCCTGCAAAAATAAACGGTAGTCGCAAGTCCTACGGTGGCTACGAGCCAGCCAGCCCGTATGGGCACCAGACGTAGTCTCCGGCTTCTCGGACTTTAGCTTGCAGTTGAATAACTTACCCTTAATCCCTCTCTTATAAAGAGAGGGAATGCCTTCCCTTCTCTTTTTAAGAAAAGGGGTCAAGGGATGAGTTCAAAAGCGCCCGTAGGGCGGCTACCAGATTATAACATACTAAATAGTGATTGTGACCTCAGATTTTAATAATATCCCCGTGATCTCCGCCATATTGCTTTTCTTTCCAACCTTGACTTTTTCCGTAAGCCCGTAATAATTCAGGCAGGTGGAGCAGGAAAGTACCTCTACCCCTGAATTTTCCAGGGAGACGAGTGTTTCAAGATAGATCGAGCCATCAGAGACCAGCTTTACTCCG
>JALHSU010000229.1 GCA_022865345.1 Candidatus Zixiibacteriota bacterium | reverse complement strand
ACTTCTCCTGGTCCCCAGGTTTACACCTTTCTTTAACTTCTCACCAAAAACCAAAAGGGGCACGTACTCCCTTGAATGATCCGTGCTCGGAGTGGTAGGATCGCATCCGTGGTCCGCAGTTATGATGATTACGTCCCGGCTCTGAAGTAAACTCAGAACCATTTCAAGTCTTCTATCGAAATCTTCTAATCCATTTGCAAATCCCTGTACGTCATTCCTGTGCCCCCAGACCATGTCGAAATCAACTAAGTTGATGAAAATTAACCCTTCCTTCTCTTCCTTTATTGTCTGTGTGAGCTTATCCAAAGCATCCTGATTATCCCTGGTGTGAATCGATCGTGAAATTCCTCGTCCAGCAAAAAGGTCATTTATTTTCCCTATCCCGACGACCTTGATTCCTTTATTTTGAAGGATCTCCAGAATCGTTCTCTCAGGAGGAGGCAGAGAAAAATCTTTTCTCCCCTCTGTCCTTCTAAAAGACCCTGGTTTTCCGACAAAAGGTCGGGCGATGACCCTGGCAACCGCATTTTCTCCTGTAAGGAGTTCTCTTGCTATCTGACAGATCTCATACAATCTTGGCACGGGGATTTTCTCCTCGTGCGCGGCTATCTGAAAAACGCTGTCAGCCGAGGTGTACACTATCGGCTTACCAGTTCTGAGATGCTCCTCACCCAATTCCTTAATGATCTCAGTCCCAGAGGCCGGTTTATTTCCCAGAACTTCTGTACCGATTGCTTTCTCGAATCCTTTTATCAGCTCATCTGGAAATCCATTTGGATAGACCGGAAAAGGGGGTTTTAAAATCACGCCTGTCATCTCCCAGTGACCGCTGGTGCTATCTTTTCCAGGTGATACCTCAGCCATTTTTCCGTATGAGGCTAATGGTTCTTTTTGAGGCTCAACTCCTGAGATGGAAGCAATATTCCCCAGCCCCAACCTTTGTAAATTAGGGAGATGTAATCCGTCTACCGCTTTAGCCGTATTACTCAGAGTGTTAGAGCCCTGATCACCATATTTGAAGGCATCCGGAAGTTCACCCACCCCGCAGGAATCAAGCACAATCAGGACTACCCTCTTAATTTCTTTCACGTCGAATATTTCTCATTATCTGTTTGCGTCATTGCGTACTCCGATTCATCGGATCCAAGCAATCCCTTTCCTCAGCCGGAGCTGGATTGCTTCGTCGTCCAAATGGACTCCTCGCGATGACACTAAAAATACAAGAGACGCATGCTATGCGTCTCTACACATTTTCAAGCGCGATTCATTTCAAGAACTTCCAGGTCTGCAGCATCTTGGAGAATTCATCTTCATCCGTTGAGAAATACTCGCTTTCATCAGTGAACTGGATCAGGTACAGGTTAATTCCTTTTTTCAGGACCATTACCTCCCCCAAGAAATAATCTTCCTTGGTCACAGAACCGGTTCCTTCTGGTCCGTATCGGGCGGAGGGATCAATCACCTGCCTGAGATAACTCTTCTTGTAGCCGTACACTTTCCCCTTAATACTGTCCAGAGCAATATCTTGGGTCTTGATCAGCTCGTAGGAGGCGATGGCATCCAATTTCATCAGATATTCATCTTTGTTCCTGAGAGTACCTCTCCCTTGTATCAAAGAATTCTCGATCTCCGTCAAAGAAAGAGAGGTAGTATCTGCGCAGATGATTATTGTCGGGATAAGCCTTTCTTCCTCGAACATGGTAGAAGCTTTATTGACCTGGTAATTCTTCTTAGTTATGGTGCTTCTCACCAATGAAGGTTCTTTTTCAAATTGTATTTTCCAGTTAGATAAAACCCTTAGCTCATACCCGTACTTTGCATCTATCAGAGTATCCTTTTCTATCCTGCCGGTTTTCTCCTGTTTTGCCGACGTGGATCGAACCATTACGAGGAAGAAAAAAACAATTGAGATAATCAAAACTGCCTTTCTCATCTCTCCTCCTTTGTTGGATTATTTAATATATGCAAATCTCTCTTCTTAAAGCAAATACTTTCTTTAGAGTTCTAAAGTTTCAAAAATAATGTACTTAAGCCTAAAAAGAAGATTTTCAAAGACTTACTTCAACTTATTTAAGCCTATAATCAATTTTATTGCTTTTTAATAAGATTTTTCTTGATTTATTTAATTAATCTATTAAATTATTTAAGTGAAAAATAAAATGATGAACCAATGCCCAATCTGT
>JALHSU010000228.1 GCA_022865345.1 Candidatus Zixiibacteriota bacterium | reverse complement strand
GACCATCAGGAATTCTTAAAACTTCTGGATAAGATTGACCTTTTGTTAGCCCCAGTAGAAAACTCGAAATCCACCATAGCTCCTCCTTTGTCCTGGATAGAGTGCATGGTAAAAGGGATCCCGGTTATGAGCACCCAGGCGCCGGGAACAGATGAGGTTCTCAAGCACAATCTGACCGGCTTTGTAGCTAAATCTAATCAGGAGTTGGAGAGCTTAATAGAAAAAGTTGCGGAAAATAAGAATCAGTTCAAGGAAGTATCAGTCAATGCAAAGAAATGGGTCAAGGAAAATTATAACTTAAAAGATATCGCTAAAGATTACTTGAAATTCTGGAGTGACAGATGGTAGAGTTATCCTATCCGGCTAAAACTGCTTACCAGTTCAAACAGGCCGCTGAGACTTACGACCAGCGAAGGTTTAAAAGCCTTAAAGGAAAGTGGCTGGATGCAAGAGAGAAGAAGATCATAGGAGAATTGCTGCAGCATCTCCCGGCGGGAAGCCAGATTTTAGATTTAGCCTGTGGAACCGGAAGAATAGCTGAGTTTCTATTGTCCAGCGGTTACAAAGTATGCGGGACAGACATCTCCAGCCAGATGCTCAAAGTTGCCATAGAAAAATTGAGACGTTTTGGAAAGTCAATCAGATTTCAGCAGGCAGAGGCGGAGAGGATACCATTCGAGGGGAAGCGATTTGACAGCGCCACCTGCATCCGGCTTTTTGGACATCTCCCACCAGAGACCAGAGTAAAGATTCTGAAGGAGATGAAGAGAGTCACGAAAGGTCCTTTTATTGCGGCTTATTATCTCTCTGAGCCGATTGCTAATCTCAAAAGGAAAATCAAGAAATCATTCACCGGAGATAAATCTCCCTGGTTTCCTGTTTCCAGAGAGGATTTAAAAGAAGAGATAAATTCAGCTAATCTGAAAATTATTGAAGAAAAACCTTTAATGAGATATCTGTCTGAGACTTTGATTTTACTGTTGAATTGAGGGCAAAAGTATGAAGGTAAATGAGATGAGTGCCGATATAAGAAATCAGTGGGGGTTTACTCTCTCCGAAAGAACATCAGGGGGCGCTGATTTTTTCGAGTCGGTTTTTTTCAAAACCAGGGAGGGAAACTTGAAGTTTCCTCGATTTGCTTATCCTGAATCAAAGTTTGAGAAAATGATATGAAGATTTTATTTGTAAACAAATATTATCATCCCAGCGGTGGACCGGAGAAGGTCATTTTGCAGTATCAGGAAAAGCTTGAATCTCTGGGGGACAAAGTTATTCTGTTCTCTATGCAGCATCCTAAAAATCTTGCCACGCCTTATTCCAGATACTTCGTCTGCAACGTGGATTACAACGGCTCAAGCTCATTTATTGACAAAACCAGGATGGCTTTGAATATGTTCTACTCCTTGGAAGCCAAAAAGAAAATGGAACTCCTTTTAGTGGAGGAAAAACCGGATTTAGCTCATCTGCATAATATCTATCACCAGATTTCCCCTTCCATATTGCCGGTCTTGAAGAAAAAGAATATCCCGGTTGTTATGACTTTGCACGATTTCAAACTCCTCTGCCCTAATTATACTTTTCTGCGGAACGGGGACCCTTGCGAGAGCTGTGAAGGAAAACATTTTTACAAAGCCGTAATCCATAAATGCGTGAAAGACTCATACTGGAAGAGCCTGGTTTGTTCTTTGGAGATGTATTTTCACCGGTTTTTGAAAATCTATCAGGATTGCGTGGATGCGTTTATAGTCTTAAGCGAATTTTCAAGAGACAGATTCATTAAATATGGAGTACCTGAAGAGAAGATTTTTTATCTGCCTAACTACATATCAGTAAGCGGGTATTCTCCTCGGCTTCTAAGCCAGGACTATATTCTCTTCTTTGGCCGACTGGAGCACAAAAACGGAATCGAGACTTTGATAAAGGCAATGAAGCATCTGCCCGAGGTTCGATTAAAGGTTGCCGGCGAGGGAGAAATGAGAAGATACCTGGACGCTTATGTCAAACAGGAAAAATTGGAAAATATATCCTTTCTGAATTTTGTCACCAGCGAAAAATTGAACCAGCTTATTGCAAACTCTTTTTTTACGGTATTCCCTAATCATGCTTACCATTTATGCCCCATGTCTATTCTGGAATCGTTTGCTTTTGGTAAGCCCGTTATAGGCTCGAATTTGGGAAGTGTTCCGGAATTAATTGAGGATGGGATAAACGGGCTTCTTTTCGAGCCAAAGAATGTGGAGGAGTTAGCGGAGAAGATAAAATATTTATACCACCACCCGCTTTTGGCGGAGAAGATGGGAATGGCAGCAAGGGAAAAAGTCGAGGAGAAATATTCAGAGGAGGAATATTATAAAAAGCTTTTAGGCTTGTATGATAGCCTTATTAAAAACGGGGTGACAAAGAATGTTTAAAAACACTGAGCTGGCAATAATGCCGACATTTCGATGCAATGCTCATTGCCAGATGTGCCATATCTGGCAATATCCGAGCAGAAGGGAAGAGGAGATAACCCTTGATGATCTGGATAAACTTCCGCCAGGGTTTGCCCGCATCAATCTGGGTGGAGGAGAGCCTACGCTGAGAAAGGATATACTGGAGATGGTGGACCTTCTTTCCAAAAAGACCGGGCATCTGGAGATCAGCACCAACGGCTATTTTACCGATAAGCTGGTTTCCATTGCCAGAAAACGTCCGGATATCCGGATAAGGATAAGTCTGGAAGGGTTGCCCAGGAAAAATGATGAGATTCGCGGCATAAGAAACGGTTTCGACCGGGCCATGAGGAGTATGCTCAGACTCAAACAAGCAGGGATAAAAGACATCGGCTTTGCCATAACCATCTCCCATCGAAATGCAGAAGAACTGGAAGACTTATATCATCTCTGTGCTTCTATGGGAGTTGAGTTCAGCCAGTGCGTGGTGCACGATGCCTGGCAGTTTAGAGTACCCTACAATGCGATTGAGGACAAAACTGAAGTTATAAACCAAATTAAAAATTTTATCCGGGAATTACTCCTCTCAAAGCGGAGAAATTATTCCTTGAGAGTCAAAGACTGGTTCCGGGCCTATTTGAACCGGGGATTTATAAATTTCATCCGGGGCGACCAGAGGCTCCTTCCCTGCGGCGCAGGAACGGATATAGTCTTCATCGATCCTTATGGGGAAATCTATCCCTGTAATGCCTTAAAAGAATCAATGGGGAATATAAAAGAAAAAAGTTTTGAGGAGGTCTGGAGCGGATTGCAAGCACAGAACGTCAGGCGGAAAGTCTCAAAATGCACAGAGAACTGCTGGATGGTAGGAACCTCCAGACCGGCAATGAGAAAAAATCTTCTGAAGCCTGGTATCTGGGTTTTGAAGAATAAGCTAAGACTTCTTTTAGGAAAAGATATTATCTGGGATGTGAGCGAGATTCCGGATTTCCCTGAAAAAGAAGAGATCAAAGAGAAAGAAGAAATATATTGCCAGCTAACAGAGTCTTAGGAGAAAAAATGCGCTATTTCGTCACCGGCGGGGCAGGTTTTATCGGGAGTCATTTGGTGGACAGGTTAATCCACCAAGGTGAGGTTACAGTATATGATAACCTTTCCTCTGGGAAGATTGAGTTCATCTCACAGCATTTTGGCAAGCAGAACTTTGTTTTCATCCAGAAAGACCTTTTAGACTTAGAGGATTTAAAAGAGGCGATGAAAGGTCATACCATAGTCCTTCACTTAGCAGCCAATCCAGATGCCCGTTTAGGAATCGAAGATACAACTCTTGATCTGAAACAGGAGACCTTAGCTACTTATAACGTTCTGGAGGCGATGAGGGTGAATGGAATAAAAAAGATTGTCTTCTCCTCTTCCGGCACAATCTACGGGGAGACCCCGGTGGTTCCTTTGCCTGAAGAGTATGGTCCGGTTCTGCCCATTTCTTTATATGGCGCAGCCAAACTCGCCTGCGAGGGCTTAATCTCTGCTTTCTGCCATACCTTTGAGATGCAGTCCTGGATTTTCAGGTTTTCCAATATCATTGGTCCCAGGGGAACCCACGGAGTGATATTTGACTTCATCCATAACCTCAAAAAGAATTCTGAAGAACTGGAGATCTTGGGAGATGGAACACAGGAAAAACCTTATCTATCAGTAGAAGACTGCGTGGAGGGAATCCTTTTCGGGTTGAAAAACTCTTGCGAAAAGGTGAACCTTTACAATTTAGGGTGTGAGTCTACAACTGACGTTAAAACCATTGCTAAAATGGTGACTGAAGAAATGGGACTGGAAAAGGTCAGGTTTAAATTTACCGGAGGAGACCGCGGTTGGAAAGGGGATGTGCCGCAGGTTAGGTTCAATATTGAAAAGATAAAAAAATTAGGCTGGAGACCGACCCTCTCTTCTGAGCAGGCGGTTTTGAGCACGATAAAAAGCTTAATTCAGGAGATACTGGAGGAAAAAGTATGCAGATGGTGATCTTAGCTGGAGGCTTGGCTACCAGGATGAGGCCTCTGACTTTGCAATTACCCAAATCGATGCTTCAGATAAAGGGACGACCTTTTTTGGAATATCAACTGGAGCTTTTAAAGGAGTATGAGATAAAAGACGTGCTCCTATGTGTAGGATATAAGGGTGAGCTTATCAAAGACCATTTTGGAGATGGCAGAAAATTCGGGGTGATTCTTTCTTACAGTTTTGATGGAGACAAACTCTTAGGCACTGGAGGCGCTTTGAAAAAAGCCTATAAGCTCTTAAGTGAAAATTTCTTCTTGATGTACGGGGACTCCTATCTCCCTTACGATTATCAGGAGATTGAAAGGCATTTCAGGGATTCGGTCAAGCTTTCCCTGATGGTCGCTTATAGGAATCAAAACAGATTTGATAAAAGTAACCTCTTAATCCAGGACGGCATGATAAAGCTTTATGATAAAACCCTTCAGGGCGAAAACTTAAAATATATAGATGCCGGGCTTTCAATTCTCAAAAAAGAGGTCCTGAATTTGGTGCCCGAGGAGGAGCCTTATGACTTAGAGGAACTCTATAGAACTCTCATCTCCGAAGAGGAGATGTCAGCCTATGAAGTAAAACAGAGGTTTTACCAGATAGGCTCTTTTGAGGGGTTAGAGGAATTCAAAAATTTGGTAGAAAAGGGGGAGAAAATCCATGATCGTCACTAGAACGCCGGTAAGGATACCTCTGGGTGGAGGAGGGACAGACCTTCCTTCCTACTATACCCAGTATGGCGGGTTTTTAATCAGCGCCGCCATAGATAAGTACATCTACATCACGGTGAACAAGAGGTTTGAAAAAAGCATTAGGGTGAGTTATTCTTCAACTGAGATTGCTGATTCGGTCGACGACATCAAACACCCGATCGTCAGAGAAGCATTAAGACTTTTGAAAGTAGATTCCGGAATCGAGATCACCTCTATAGCTGACGTCCCGTCCAATACGGGATTGGGAAGCTCATCTTCTTTCACAGTAGGCCTGCTGAACGCTCTTCATACCTACAAAAATGAAAAGGTCAATGCTAAGGATTTAGCCGAGGAGGCTTGCTATATCGAGATCGAGCTTTTGAAGGAGCCGATCGGAAAACAGGATCAGTATGCAGCCGCTTTCGGAGGCATTATCTGCTTGGAGATTGACAGATTAGGGAGCATTAAAACGACCCCTTTGAAATTGTCAGAGGATTCTTTAGACCAGTTGGAGAGCAACACTTTGCTATTCTACACTGGGATAAAAAGGTCTGCTTCAGAGGTATTGAGTTCTCAGAATAAAAATGCCAGCCTGAATCAGGAAAAAATAATCCAGGGAATGCACCAGATCAAGAA
This sequence comes from Candidatus Zixiibacteriota bacterium, assembly GCA_022865345.1. Taxonomy (NCBI): domain Bacteria; kingdom Pseudomonadati; phylum Candidatus Zixiibacteriota; species Candidatus Zixiibacteriota bacterium. The sequence goes on along the minus strand of JALHSU010000228.1, from coordinate 17,925 downwards.
GATTGGACTGGAGATAAAGGAGGCATTTGAAAAAGAGGATCTGGAGACTTTTGGAAAACTCTTAGACCAGCACTGGCAAATCAAGAAAACTCTTTCAGACAAAATAACCCAGGATAAGATAGACCAATGGTATGAGATAGCTAAAAAAAATGGAGCTTTGGGAGGAAAGCTGATGGGAGCAGGAGGCGGAGGGTTCTTTATGTTTTTCTGCAATAACGGGAAAAACGGGTTCAGAAAGAAAATGGAACAGGAGGAATTGAAAGAGATGAGATTCAGATTAGATTTTGATGGCTCAAAAGTCCTGGTAAACATCTAAAAAGAGGGGAAAGAAATGATAGCGGAAAAAACTTTAATCCGGTCTCCGGCATTCGAAAAAAAGCTGAATAATCATGCTTTTATCGATTCCTATTTAGAGGATATGAAGGAGATAATAGGCAAGCTCTCCAGGGAGAGAATCGACCGAATCGTAGAGCTGCTTTTTTCCGCCTGGAAAGAAGGAAGGACCATTTTTGTGATGGGAAATGGCGGCTCAGCTTCAACTGCCACCCACTTTGCCTGTGACCTGGCAAAATGCACTATTGTGGAAGGGAAAAAGAGGTTCAGGGTAATCTGTTTGAATGACAATATCCCGCTGATGAGCGCACTGGTAAATGATAACGGTTTTGACAATTTGTTCTCGGAACAGCTCAAAAATTTGATGCAGGAGAAAGACTACCTGGTTGCCTTTTCCGTTCACGGAGGGTCTGGAAAGGATAAAGCAGGCCTGTGGTCCCAGAATCTGCTTAAAGCTATGCTCGTGGCAAAGGAGGAATACCAGGCTACCTTGATCGGATTCTCCGGATTTGATGGTGGCGCGATGAAAGATGTAGCGGATGAATGTCTGGTCATACCTGCTAACTCAACCCCTCAGGTTGAATCTTTCCATTTAGCTATGGAGCATCTGATCACCAACTGTTTAAGAAAAAAGATAGAGGAATATGAATAGGGCGATCTTTTTAGACCGGGACGGGGTCATCAACCAGATAGTTTATCATCAGGACATAGGGGTTTTGGATACTCCGTTTCATCCTTCTCAATTCAAGCTTCTGCCAGGAGTTGACAAGGCTTTGAAGAAGATTAACCGGCTGGGTTTCAAAGCTGTTCTGGCATCTAACCAGCCAGGTGTGGCCAAGAGACATCTGAGCCTGAAAAACTTCTGGAAGATTGACCAGAAGATGAATAAAGAGTTAGCCAAAAAGAAAGTATCCTTAGACGGAATTTATTATTGTCTGCATCATCCACAGGGAGGTGATAAAAGATTCAAAAAGATCTGTAAATGCAGGAAGCCAAAGCCGGGGTTAATCCTTAAGGCATCAAAAGAGATGGGTATTGACCCAAAAAGCTCTTATCTGATCGGAGATTCCCTGACTGATATCCAGGCAGGGAAATCTGCCGGCTGCACAACTTTTCTTTTAGGTAATCATAAATGTGATCTGTGTAAGCTGATAGAGGAGAAAAAGACCAGGCCAGATTTTATGGCGGAAAATCTTTATCAGGCAGTTAAACTCATAGAAAATATAGAAACCAAAATCCGAGAAACGGATCCGTAGGAAGGGGGTAAAAGATGGAACTTTACATCGACACTGCTAATATCCAGGAGATAAAAGAGGCTTTATCCTGGGGCTGTATTACCGGGGCAACCACCAATCCCAAGATTATGTCCAATGAAAAGGGAGGGTATTCCTTCAAAGACAAGATCTTAGAGATTGTGGAGTTAGTCAAAGAACCAGTAAGCGTTGAGGTAACAGAAGAGGATTTCCAGGGAATGGTGGACGAGGCTAAAATCTATGCCTCCTGGCACGAGAATATCATCATCAAAATACCGATGGGGATAGAAGGTCTGAAAGCAGTTGCTCAGCTTGAAAAATATGAGAACGTTAAGACCAATGTCACTGCGATTATGGCAACCAATCAGGCTATCCTTGCCGCCTTGTCTGGAGCTTCTTATGCCAGCATCTTCTTCGGGAGAATTTCAGACATGGGGTATGATCCTGTAGGAGTCATAAAGGAAACTTCTGCTCTTTATAAGGAGCTGAACATAGGCACTAAGCTGATCGTGGGAAGCATCCGAACCATCCTTGACGTAAATAAAGCTTTCCTTGCCGGAGCAGACATAGTCACGGTTCCTTTCCCGATTTTGAAGAAGATGACCCGGAACCCGAAAACCGAGGAGACCGTAAAAGAGTTCAACTCCATCTGGAAAGAGATGAAGGAGAAGGGATTGATAAAGCTGGAACAGGAGATCCCGGCAAGAAAGCTGACCTTTGCCCTGGCGAATGAAGTATGAAAATAGCTTTTATTGGACAAAAAGGGATACCTGCCACCTACGGAGGGATTGAGGATTTTACCGAGAAAGTGGCGCTGAGGCTTTCGAAAAAGGGGCATCAGGTAACAGTTTACTGCAGACCGTACTATACTCAAATCGAAGGGGAGTATAAGGGAGTAACCTTGAAAAAGATTAAAAGCATAAAGACCAAACACTTAGACGCCATCTCCCATACTTTTTTCTCCAGCCTGGACGCGTTGTCTGAGGATTACGATATTGTTAACTATCAAGGCATCGGACCTTCCTCCTTATCCTTTTTACCCAGGTTAAAAGGCAAAACCAAGGTGGTGGTAACCATACACAGTCTGGACTGGAAAAGGAAAAAATGGGGTCCTTTAGCTAAATCTCTCTTAAGGCTGGCAGAGTATCCCTCAGTTTTTTTCCCCCATAAGTTAGCGACTATTTCTGAAGAGCTGAAAAACTACCTGGAGAAAAATTTCAAAAGGGAAGTTTTCAAAGTCACTCCCGGAATCGACCCTCCGAATCAAAGGGAGTCACAGAGGATCAAGAAATATGGGCTGGAAAAGAATAAATTCATTCTATTTCTGGGAAGATTGGTCCCGGAAAAAGGGTGTCATTACCTTCTGGAAGCTTTTAAAGATCTGGACACAGACTATAAGCTCTTCGTTGCAGGAAACGGCTTTTTCTCAGAAGATTATTTGAAAAAGCTTCACGCCTATAAGAGCGAAAAAATCCTTTTTGGCGGGTTTGTGGAAAAAGAGGTGTTGGAGGAGCTTTTCAGCAATGCTTATCTCTACGTTCTACCCTCAGAGATAGAGGGTGTCCCTCAGGCTCTGCTACAGGCTTTGAGTTACGATCGGTGCGTTCTGGCATCTGACATCCCTGAGAACAAGGAGGCAATGGGAAAATGGGGGTTCACTTTCAAAAACAAAGACGTAAGAGACCTGAGAGAAAATTTGACCTCCCTTTTGAGCAACAAAGAAGCAGTCCAGAACGGAGGAAATAAAAGAAGCAATTATGTAAAGTCTAAATACTCCTGGGACAAAACCGCAGAGGATTTAGAAAAACTTTTTATCGAGTGTGTGGAAGAGAAGTAGGAGGATAATGTTATGAATAAAATTTTTGTTTCTGGCATTTGTGCTAATAAACCAGAAGATTGGAAATCTTTATTAGCAAAGAGTGAACATTGGAAGAATGGGCATTCAGCTAAAGCGCTGGCATCCTGCTGGCAAGAAACAGAAAAAAATGATTTTCCAGAGTCGGTGAGAAGGGCATTTAATAAATCTGGGATAGGTTTATTTCAAAATATTGAATTATTGTTGGCACTTCCTGAATACAAAGTGGTGTTGCCAGGTGGAGAGCACCCTTCACAGAACGATATCTTTGTTTTGGCAACGGGGGATAACCGACTAATCTCAATAACAGTAGAAGGAAAAGTATCGGAAACCTTTGGACCAACTGTAGGGGAATGGCTTAAAGAAAATTATGGAGGAAAAAAGGAAAGACTCGATTTCTTGCTTAACAAGTTAGGACTGAAAAACGACAAAATCAATCATATTCGCTATCAACTTCTACATAGAACAGCATCTGCAGTAATTGAGGCAGAAAGGTTTGGAGCGAAAAATGCTTTGATGTTAATTCATTCTTTTAGCCCAGCAGACCATCCTAAGGGATTTCCTGATTACAGTGAGTTTTTAGACTTATTCCATTTAAAAGCAGAGCAAGATTCTTTAGTGGGGCCAAAGAATATTAGTGGAATAGATTTGTATTTTGGCTGGGCGAACGGAGAAATAAAAAATTAAGATTATTAATCTCTACATGAAAATGAAAAAGAGACTAATTTTTCTATTCTTTATACTATTAACCATCCACCAACCACCAATCCGGGCTGGACAGATGGAGACTGTGCCGGTTGGAGATAAAAGCTATGCCTGGATATACGAGTATACAGATAAGCTATATCTGAGGGGATATTTGAAGGAGCTTCATTCGGGAACCAAGCCTTATTACCGGGGAGAGGTTGCCTCTGCCCTCTTGAATTTGAAGGCAAAGATGGAAAAACAGGAGCTCAAATTGAATTCCTTTGAGAATTACCTGCTGTCCGAATTAGAACTAGAATTCGAGCCAGAGATGAAAAACTTAGGCGATAAAAAGAGATTGAAATTCGGAGCAGATTTTCTGGAAAACAGTCGTTTTCTCTCCAGGAGCAGATCTATCTTCTATGAATCTTTCCTCCCTTATATCCAGGCAGATATCGGAGACAAATTCTCTTTGATCTGTCGTTACAGTATTGATGAGGGCTTAGCCAAAGACTCTCTCTACACTGGTAAGATATGGAAAGGTTTTGCCGGGGATGCAGTGCAGGCTTATCTTTCCTTCAAGCTGCCTTATTTTAATCTATTCTTAGGTCGGGACAATCTTTCCTGGGGCCAGAGTCGTCTCTCCTCTCTAATCTTGTCACCTGATTCACCTCCGATGGATATGCTGAGAATAGAAGGGAAATGGGGATTTTTCAAGGCGACCTCATTTTTCACCAAGCTCGACCCTGTCGAATATGCTGACAGCACCGGAATAAGCAAGGCTCGAAGATATCTTTCAGCTCATCGCTTGAGCTTTAGGATAAAAGAGTTTGCCCAGATCGGCTTTTCGGAGACGGTCGTATATGGAGGTAAGAACAGGCAGTTTGAGCTTTATTACCTGAATCCCTTATTGTGGTTCCACGGTGCCCAGTTGAATGAGGGTGAAGACGATAACACTTTCTTAGGATTCGATTTCAATTTTACACCTTTTAGAAAAATCCTTCTTTACGGGGAACTTTTGATAGACGATTTTCAGATAGAGAAGAAAAACTCTTCGGATAAAGAGCCGAATGAGATCGCCTATTCTCTGGGTACAAAAGCCGTTGACCTTTTTGGTCTTACAGGCACGGAGCTGAATTTAGAGTATCTCAGGATAAACAACTGGACTTATAACCAGAAATACCCCTGGAACAGGTATCTTTACAAGCATAGAATCATCGGAAACTCCTTAGGGCCAGATACAGATGAGCTTCATTTCTCTCTTAGTGGGTACTTGAAAAAAAACTTAGAGGCAAAGATCTCGCTGGACCACTTAAGGAAAGGAGAGGGGAAAATCAGCTCCTCGTGGAATCAGCCCTGGCTTAATCCAGATTATCAAGATAAGTTCCCCAGCGGCACAGTAGAAAACAGTAACACCTATCAACTTTCCCTGAGCTACAACTATCGGAATCTGTTCCGGGCAAACCTGTCTGGCGATTTAACCAAAGTGTCCAATGCAGGGAATATTCCGGGAAGAGATGAAAAGTTGACCAGATTTTCACTTTTAATTCATTACCACTTGGCAAAAAAGATAGGGGGGTAATATGCTAAAGGAAAATGAATTTTTCTATAGGAGATTGCACTTTTTGGGGGACCTTTTTCTCACTATCACAGCATTATATCTATCCCTGTACTTGTGCAGTCAGAATCAAATTGTGGAGAGTGGCTTTATCCGGGAGCTTTTGCTTTTTGTTCTTCCGATCTGGAGTTTCTTTTTCCTGACTGATCGAAAAACCTATAAATATCGGCAAATACCTTTAACCCGGATATTTGCAAATCTTCTTAATCCTTTTCTGAAAAGTACCACTCTCTTATTATTTGCCCTGTTTGCAGCAAATTCCTTGAATGAAAGCTTAAGGGTAATTGCTTTGTTCGCCGGGATAGACCTCTTAGCCTTGGCAGTCCTGAGAGGAGGCATGAAGCTTTTTCTGAACGTAAAATATCATAACGGAAACCATCTCTCCAACATCCTGATAGTGGGCACCGGCTCACTTGCCAGAGAGTTCATCCAGAAGGTGAAAGAGAATAGAGACTGGAGATTTAGAATCTTAGGTCTCTTGGATTGGGAAGAGTCCAAAAAGGGAGAATTAGTCTCCGGGACACCGGTGATAGGAACTTTAAAGGACCTGCCCCGGATCATCAAGAATTCCCATCTGGATTATATAGTTTATGCTGTGACAAGGAGATTTTTGAACCTGATTGACGAAAGCCTGAACATCTGCGAGAAAATGGGGGTTTCGACCTGTATTTTAGCTGATTATTTCCCGAACGGTTTATGCAAACAGAAGGTTTTGACCTTGGAGGAAAAACCGCTCATACTTTTCTCCTCCGGTCCAAAAAAAGATGAGTTTATTATCGCTAAAGAGATTTTGGATCGAACCTTATCCTTTTTCATGGTAATCCTCTTGTCCCCTATTTTCCTGATCTCTGCACTTTTGGTCAAGATTAGCTCTAAGGGTCCAGTCCTTTTCAAACAGGTGAGAGTGGGACTGAACGGTAAAAAGTTTATACTTTATAAATTCAGGACTATGGTAGAGAACGCCGAAGAGCTCAAACCAGGTTTATTAAATAAAAACGAGATGGATGGACCTGTCTTCAAGATAAAAGAGGACCCCAGAGTTACCAGACTGGGGGGATTCTTGAGGAAAACAAGCTTGGATGAACTGCCCCAGCTTTTCAACATTCTGAAAGGAGATATGTCCCTGGTTGGTCCCAGACCTCCTCTGCCCAGCGAGGTTAGCAATTACGACCTCTGGCATAGAAGAAAGCTATGTATGAAACCGGGCCTGACCTGTCTCTGGCAGGTGAACGGCAGAAACAAGATAAACTTTGAGAAATGGATGAAGCTGGACTTAGAATATATAGATAACTGGTCTTTGTTTTTGGATTTCAAGATCTTGCTCAAAACAATCCCCGCAGTTCTTTCCGGAAGCGGGGTCTGACTTTGAGAAATCAGGACTGGAGTATAAACCTTTAGGTTTACCTTTAGATAAATCTCGCTGGACGTTGGTCTCCTGACCAACGTCCCTATCTTCGTCCAAATAGACGAAGAGCAAAGAAAAAAAACGGGAGGGGATAAACCCCTCCTCTACAAAAATAAAGTAATCAAAAAGTGACTATCTTCCGATATTAAAAAAAGGAGTCTTTTAAATCTAAAACCTTTCTTTTGAGGAGCAGATAAGATGAAAAAGGGGAAAATGATATTCTGTTCTCTATTAGTTATGTTCACTGCCTGGTCTGGTCTTGCATATTCTTATGATAATTTAGGGTATGGAGTCAGGGCAACCGGAATGGGGGCTTTTGTGGGGCTGGCTGATGACCCCAGTGCGGTCTTTTACAATCCAGCCGGAATTGCCCAGCTGGAAAAACCCCAGATCTATCTTATGTATGACAAGATATCTAAATTCACCCTGGGAGAAAATGAAAACCCTTACCTTCTTTCCGGAGTCGGAGTCTATCCTTTAAATGACAAATTAAGATTTTTCCTGGGCGGAAGCCAGAAAGGTTCTCTGGCTAACCCGACCAATGTGGTAACTAATAACGTTGGAATCGTCGGTCTTGCCGGATGGCTTGCCCAGGATTTCTCCCTGGGATTTAACGGAAAATTCCTTTACAATTCAAATTACGGCAAGAAGAAAGGGGTTGACCTTGATTTAGGCTTGTTTTATAGATTTTCGCCCAAGTTCTCAGTCGGAGCTGCAGTGGAGAATCTTTTAGCCACAGATATGATCCCGGATAATGGCGACACCTTAGGGTATGCGATCAGGGAAGGGAAAATAGGGTTTGCCTACCATTTTGATATGGAAAGGTATTCGACCATCCTGGCATGGGATATCCGGGTGAAAAATTCTACTAAACCTAAAAACAAGAGTTATACTTTAAGCTCTCTGGGGATTGAGGAATGGATTTTGACCGGAAATAGTGTAAGCTTTGGATTGAGAGGCGGATATACCTTTGGAAAACAATTTGAGCAGGACATAAAACAGCCCAGCTTCGGATTATCCTTAAGATATAATGGAGGGAGCCAGACCTTTCAGTTGGATTACAGTTTCCAGAAATATCCTTATAAAAGCGATCAGAGTTCGACCGGGGACCACCGGGTCTCCTTAAGTATCGCTTTTGGAGGAAAAAATGGGAACAACCATGAATATGCTCGAAAAGAGGCAGCAAAAAAGTTTCAAATCCAGACGTTAGCTGCACCACCTGTAACAGCATCCAAGAATCAGATAATTCCTCCTGAGAAGAAGGAAGAGAAAAAAGTTGTGCCTCCTCCTGCAACAGCGACTGAGCCAAAGGTAATCGTTCCTGAAAAGAAAGCAGAGGAGAAAAAGCAGGCTAAAGTAATCGCTCCTGAAAAACCAGTGGTCGTTCCCGAAAAAAAGGCAGAAGAGACGAAATTAACCCAGGCAACTCCTGCTGAAACTCCTGTAATCGTCCCTGAAAAGAAGGTCGAAGAGCAGAAGCTTGCTCAGGTAATCCCCTCTGAAAATCCAGAGATTCTCCCTGAAAGGAAAATCGAGGAGAAAAAGCCCGTAGGGGTAATGACTTACCAGACCCTAAGTCTTTCCTCCTCAGTTGAGGAGTTATCCTCAGGCAGAAACCGCTCCCTGATGTTTTTGCTAAAACCGGATTTTGAGGAACAGATAGATTACTGGAGGCTTTATATCTGCCAGGATAAACCCTCCGGTTACGAAATCGACCAGTTGAAGCCGATCCTGTTAAAGACGGTGGAAGGAAAAGGTATCCCCTCTTCAGGAATCATCTGGGACTGCCGGTACAACGGCAAGAGCCTGAAAAAAGGAACCTATTATTATGCTATGGAGTTAGTCGACAGCAACGGCCAAAGATATTTCAGCCAGTGGAAGTCATTTAAGTTGAAATAACATTCTACTCGTTGGTGCGGGAATTGTCGTCAAGATCCCGTCCAAAGGCGGGGGTATTCCCGCACCAGCAGATTGTGGTCGCCCGAAAATGTAGGGGCAGGACATTGTTCTGCCCTTTCTTATTTACGAAATAGTAAGGGCGTATCGGTATTCCCGCCTTGCCCTCAAGGCGGGATATTATTTGCTATCCGACTTAAAATCAGATTCAATTCTTTTCTCTGAGGATTCCTTATTGCCTTTGAAGATTTTCTCTAAAAAGGATGGGGCTTTGGTATAAGGCTTTTCATCATCTTTGGCTAAAGCCCGCATGCAACCCCAGCAACTATCTTTACAAATCGGAGTTGGACCCCCTTTCATAAGATAACTTACCAGATATACCGCGTCTCCAACGTTTACCTTACAATCGCCGTTCGCATCCCCCTTCCACAAAGGGTCAGGTGGAGGACCTCCTTTAAAAAAATAATTCACCAGGTAAACCACATCGGCAACCGTGACGCTTCCATCGGTATTGGCATCTCCTGCGATATTCGGAAACCTAATAGTGAAATCATAACTGCTTACATCTGTTGCGGTATTGTCCACGCAATCATGGGCTATTATTTTTATTCTACACTTCTTTGAAGCCGGTCCAGTTACTTCCCAGCCTACAGCCAGGTAATCCCTTCTGGGTATGTCGGTGAAAAGGGTCTCTTTAAAGCCATTCTGCCCACTATTCCTGTCCAGAAAAATATCGATCAAAGTGGTGGAATCAAGCCCATAGTCGGTTCCTTGCCACCAGATCACCTCCGAATTCCCTACCAGCCACTCCTGCCCACCATCCGGCCAGTAAAGATTAGCATAAAAAGGGCCGCCTTTGTAGTAGCCAATTATAGTGTGAGTGCTACATTGGGGAACAGTGTAGATAATACTCCAAATCGTAGAATAAATCCCATTCTCCAACTCTCGCAGGTGATGAAAAGTGTCTACAACCCCACCCATGGACACCCGGTATGGAAAATCTACTCGCCAGGTCTCACCGTCTCTCCACACACTGTAGTACGGAGAACTAAACCAAGCTCCATTCTGCTGAGGAGGTGAAATGAATACCCATCCATCATCGCCTGTTAAAGCGTGAATTTTGACTGTAACAAAACCAGCATTTCTCTTGTAACTACACCATCCTTCAAATATTCCGTTAGCCTCAACCCTTGCATGCCAGCCGTTTGGATCTTCGAATAAACTTCTCTCATCGCAGTGTAAGTGTATATCAGAAGCCTCTGTTAGCACATGAGTAGATACAACCTTCGGCAAGACAAAATTATCATAGCATTTTAAGCCTGCACCCTGATTTTTGTAACACTCATAACATTGTTGATCAGCGTTAAAGTAGTCATAAATTTTAGTGCTTACTTTCCAAGCAAGAGTACTAGAAGTATCCCTTGCAAAACCACTGTCATCTGTTTGCGGCCAATTACACCACCAAGTCTCTACTCGTTGATCAGCCATAGTCTGAAAACCATTATGATGAATGGAAATAAATTCATTAACTGCCCTACCTGCGTTTCCGTATCTACTTACTCTGACCCGCCACCGCCATCCAGCCGGAGGTTGTTCTATGTCAGTCTCCCCAATTCTTGTCATGACGACCCTTTGAAATGCATATTCTGGACATAAATAACCATGCATAAGTTCTAATAACTTCCACGCAACTTGAAGGTTCACCCATTGCTCAGACAGGCTATCCCCATAATAATTACCACATCCTAAAGTACCATAGCCGTCACCATTGTTATTATACTGCTGTGCAGTTGGCCCACCGTGACCTGGGTCTATACAAATATCATGGATCCTGGTAAAAATCGTATCTTCTAAAATCTCATACTCTTTCGAATAAGAATTTTTCATGGCAAAAAACGTTATTAATAAAACAGATAAAACCCCAAATATTGCTGATTTTTTTCATTTTCACCCCTCCTAAAGATTTATTTTAATTTAAAAATACGAATTTTATTAGTTTTATAGGTCTGGCATGCAATCATAGTCCCATCAGGCGACCAAACAGGTTCCTCTTCCATCTCATCTGTTGTTTCCATCTGGAACCTACTCGTCCCATCAGCATTTTTTATCACTATATCTGAAGCGTCGATATCCTCCACATCTATCGCTGTCCTCTGATACAGATAAACTATTTTTGATCCATTAGGGGACCATTTTGCTTCTACTGAGGCTTCGGTCGCCCAGCGGGACGCTACAACTCTACCCTTCAAATCCGTCACCGGGATTTTTTTGTCAGGGTCTCCAATGTAAGTTTCATTTCCCAGAAGGTCGACTACGTAATCTCCTTGTCCCAGGTATGGGTCTGCCCCGGGAATTTTATGTGCTAAGATTTTCTTTCCATCTGGCGATAGCTCAGGGAACGCAAATCTCTTATTAGTAGTGATCCTTTTCTTAATAGCACCATCTACGCTAACCAGCCAGATATCACCATACATAACATAAGCATTCTCAAAAGCTATCTTTGCTTGTAACTGCTTGAGAGCAGAATCAGGTGGTAAGGCACCCTCTTTTATGACCTTAAAAGTTTCTGTTCCTTCAATCGCCCCCTTTTTATAAAAGCCTATAGTGCCATCTGGTAGGAAGATGGGATGCGACTCAATCTGAGTTTGTTCTTGACTGCTTGTTAATGGACTCTTTTCACCTTTAAGACTAACCGAACCAACTATCTCTTCGTTTGTTCGAAGATCTTGCCACCAGTAAATCAATGTGCTATCATCCATCCATTGAAAATCCGTTGCTTTAATAAGTCCTATTTTCTGTATTTGGCCGGTCCCATCCGAATTGGCAAGGCAAAGCCATCCACCACTTAGAAATGCAACCTTTTTACTATCCGGAGAAAACCTCGGAGCTCTGCCTGACCCTATGTCAATGATCTCAAATCCAGTGATCCTGGACGGGGTTCGAACTATCACTTCTGTCTTCTTAGCTTGCTGGCTCGGTACTACAACATATACTAAAGCTAAAAGCAAAGCTAGTCCAATTAAAGCTAAGACAAGCTTCTTGTTATTCATATTTCTCTCCTTTCAGGAAAAAGATTTAAGTATAATTTGAACCTATTAACAAAAAGTCGAATAATTCCGATTTGTCAAGTGTTTTCTTGCTATTTGTAGATATTTTTACTAATATTCATTTTTCGAATATGGAACTAAGCAGGTAGATAGTATCCACCCTTACATATTTCCATATTTAGTTGCAGAAGACCCTCCATGCCCTGGATCAATACATACTTGAATCAACTGACCAAACAGAGAGGACTGAACAACGAAAACCAATATCACCATGGTCAGAAAAATTATATATATTCTTTTCATCTTTTCCTCCCCTCTTCTCGAAAGATTTAAAAAATTGTCACTTCACCTTTATAACAAATATTTTATTTGTTTCAAGGGATCCACAGAGTATCTTAGTCCCATCCGGAGACCAAGTTGGGTCCGATTCTATTTCATCCGGAGTGTTCGTGATCTGTGTTTTTCCAGTTCCATCCCAGTTTACAATATATAATTCAGAAGCTACAATAAATTGCCCATCTTCGCCTCCAGGTACTTTCAACGCATAAACAATTTGTTTGCCATCTGGAGACCATTTCGCCTGTTCCCCTGTCCCCTTATCAGGCGACCATCCTTCATAAACACCTGTGCCAAGAGAATTCAATACCCTTCCTTCAAGATCAAGAATCAAGATATCACCTCTACTGTTTTTCGTCATGATCTTCGATCCATCTGGAGAAAGCTGAGCACCTCTGTAATAAGTTCCAGATGTAATTTTCCTCTTTATGGTTCTATCTATGCTTTCTAACCAGATATCTCCCCTAGTTACCGCTCTCAATTCTTTCGTTGCATCCTGCGGTTTTAATTTGCCTTTCTTAATTACCTTAAAAATCTTATCCTTTCCAGGTAGGGTAAAGCGTCCCTCATAATACCCCACTGTTCCATCCTTCAGAAAGTGTGGGACAGAAATATTATGCTCCTGACGATATGGCGCAATGTCTTCCACTATCAGGCTTTCCCTTCCATTTGTGCTAATGGTTTTCATCTTCCAGATCTCAGCTACTTTCTTCCCATTCTCCTCTTTGTATTCACTCGAAGTAGCAAGGAAAGTAGCAGAATCCAGCCAATCAAAGGTTCCGAAGTTCCTTTGAGCTACTTTTTTGATTTCGCCTTTTCCTTCTGCATCAGTAATAGTAAGCCCCCCATCTTCAGAAATAAAAGCAAGCTTAGTTCCATCTGGAGACCATTTAGCACCTCCTTTGCCAATTAAAATGGTCTCAAAATTAGCAACTGGGACGGGGACTTCTGCGGTTCCTTCTGTTTTTTTAGGCTGCTGACTCTGGACTACCACATATACTAAAGCTAAAAGCAAAGCTAATCCAATTAAAGCTAAAACAAGCTTTTTGTTATTCATTTTTCTCTCCTTGAGGAAAAAGTCGGATTGTATACTGTCCTATATATAATCGCATACTTAATCCTGTCAAGTAGAATAGTCCAAGAAAAACAATTAATGGAATGCAAATATCATGCTTTGAACTCAAAAAAACCCTCCAATTCCTCTTGACAAACCCCAATTTACTCCTATTTTATAGTCTACCATAATTTTTGGTATTCATTTTTTGTGCCTTTTACATTAGATTTTGTATTTAAGAATGGTGAGATTGGTAGTGGGATTAGGTAATCCGGGAAAAAGTTACCAGAAGACCAGACACAACTTAGGCTACCGGGTTGTTGACCTTTTAGCAGAAAAACATAAGACGAAGTTCAAAGGAGGAAAAGGAGAGTATCTTCATTGCCGGATTGAAGTTGAGGGAAGAAAAGTCTACCTTTTAAAGCCTTTGACCTTCATGAATGCAAGCGGTCAGGCGGTATTTGACTCCTTGAGATTTTTCAACTTGACTCCGCCTGAGCTTTTTGTTATATGTGATGATGTTGCCCTACCCTTTGGCAGTTTAAGGATAAGGGAAAAGGGGAGCGATGGAGGACATAAAGGGCTAAGGTCGATAATTTACCAACTGGGAACCGAGGAGTTTCCACGGCTCAGATTGGGTATAGGTCCAGCTCCTGAAGGAGTAGATTTGGAGGATTTCGTTTTACAAAGGTTTAAAAAAGAAGAAAAAAAAAGCGTAGAAGAGTTAATTCAAAGGGGGTCACAAGCAGTAGAAAGTTCGATAATTTTGGGCGTAAGAGAAAGTATGAACAGGTTTAATAAGGATTTTGACAGAAGCATATCAGAAGGACTTTAAGGAGGTGAGATTTGAGAAAGTACGAGACTGCATTTATCTTGGATCCGGGCCTGGATGAGGCGACTCTGGATAAAGAGGTGAAAAAGGTAGAAGAGCTGATCGAGAACAATAAAGGTAAAATCATCCAGACCGACCGCTGGGGTTTAAGGAAACTTGCTTACCGCATCAGGAAAAAGCTGGAAGGATACTATGTCATAACCCATTTCGAGGGTCCTACAGCTCTCATCCGTGAGCTTGACCGCTATTACAAGCTGGACGAGAACGTTCTTAGATTTTTAAACGTGGTCAAAGTGGAAAAAAAGCCTTCGGAAAAAGATAAGGAGCTTTCCTCCGCTGAAGGAAGTAAAGAGAAGACAAAAATCTAAGCTTTTGGACCGGAAAATAGAGGAGGTTGTCAGATGTCCAATACCAGACTTCCCCATCTGAACAGGGTTTTGATCGTGGGGAATTTAACCCGGGACCCGGAACTGCGCTACACCTCGACTGGTGTACCAGTGGCTAATTTCAAGATCGCCTCTAATAAAAAATATAAAGACGATTTGGGCAACAGCAAGGAGGATGTCTGTTTCATAGGAATTGTAGCCTGGCAGAAGTTAGCCGAAAGCTGTAGCAGATTTTTGAAAAAGGGGAGCGCAGTTTTAGTGGAGGGGGAGCTGAGGAGCAGATTCAAGGAAAATGATGACGGCACTAAGAGGAATTTAATCGAGATCCGGGCTTTCCAGGTTCAGTTTCTGGATAAGAAAACGGAGACTGTACCAGTAGGTGAAACCACTTTCCCTGATTTTAAGTTTCCAGGAGAGGATAACCTATCTGAACTGGGAAGCACTCTGGATAACCTATAAGAAGGAGGAAAAACTAAAAGTATGTTTGACGATCTGGAAAGAAAAAGAAAAAAAACCTGTCGCTTTTGCGAGGACAAGTCGAAGATAATCGACTATAAGGATGAAAGGCTGATAAGAAGATTTATCTCCGATCGAGGAAAGATAATTCCCAGGCGGATAACCGGGAACTGCGCAGGTCATCAGAGGGAGATGACCATCGCCATAAAGCGCGCCCGGCATATAGCCCTTCTTCCTTTCACCACCGAGATCTATAGATAAAAGGCTGGAAAAAATGAAGATAATCTTGAAAGAGGATTTGGAGAGTTTGGGAAAATGCGGGGAGGTCATCCAGGTCAAGGATGGCTATGCCCGGAACTATCTCTTCCCCAAAAATCTGGCTATTCCTGCCACTAAAGGAAATTTAAGCTCAATCGAGGAGGTCACCCGGCAGAAAAAATTCCGGGATGAAAAAAAGAAAAAGGGAGAGGAGAAACTGAAATCTGACCTGGAGAAAATCTCCATAACCGCAGAGGTCAAAGTAGGAGAGGAAGACCGGGTCTTCGGCTCGGTCACCTCTCAGGATATAGCCGGGCTTTTGAAAGAGCAGGGGTTTGAGATCGACAAAAGAAGAATAGACTTAGAGGAGCCGATTAAAGCTCTGGGAGTTTATACGGTCCCGGTAAAAATCCACGGCGATGTGGTGGCGAATTTAAAGCTCTGGGTGGTCAAACAAGGCGAGGAGTAGTCTCTGGTTCTTTGGATTTGTAGAAAGGACAAGGAGTCTATATGCGAGAGGTAAAGATAAATGGACTGGCTTTGGATATGACCACCAACTCACCGGTTATCATCCTGGCTCCTCTGGATTCAGAGGAGCTTCTTCTACCTATCTGGATAGGTCATTTTGAAGCCTGGGCAATCGGTATGGAGCTTTCCGGGCTTTCCTCCAACCGTCCGCTGACGCATGATCTTTTGAAGTCTTCTATCGAGTCCTTAGGCGGCAAAATCCTCAAAGTTGAGGTAACCAAACTGGTCAACCAGACTTTTTATGCCACAATCTATGTGGAGATGGACGGCACGATAAAGGAGATAGATGCCCGCCCGTCTGACTCCATTGCCTTAGCTTTAAAAGCCAAAGTAAAAATCTACGTGGCAGATGAGCTTTTCCAGATGAAAAAAGGGGACGGGAAAACTCCCGGGGTAACTGATGCGGAATCTTTAAGGGAAAGGCTGAGAAGGATTAATCCGGAAGATTTTGGAAGATATTCCCTTTAAAACTTTTTTATTTTATCCTCACGGGGTTCTTCTTTATGAAATCGACTCAACTAAAATTCGAATCCTTAAAGAAATCCCTTAAGAAAATGGGAAAGGTTTTGATCGCCTTTTCCGGTGGCGTGGATTCATCTTTTCTATTGAAAGTAGCCCTGGATACTCTGGGAAAGGATAATGTCTTAGCTGTTACTGCTGATTCAGAAACCTATCCTCGCGCAGAGCTTAAGGAGGCTTCTGACCTGGCAAGGGATTTAGGTTTAGATGGAAAGCATCGGATAATCAAAACCTCTGAGCTTAAACTCAAGAGCTTCCGGAAAAATCCGGCTAATAGATGCTACTACTGCAAATTAGAGCTTTTTTCAAAATTGAAAAAAATAGCTAAAGAAAATAAAATCGATTATGTGCTGGATGGCTCAAATTATTCAGACCGGGACGATTTCAGGCCTGGCAGAAAAGCCATAAATAAATTGAAAGTGAGAAGTCCTCTTCTGGAATCAGAGTTTACCAAAGAGGAAATAAGGGCACTTTCTAAAAAGCTAAATCTTCCTACTTGGAACAAACCTGCTTTTGCCTGCTTATCCTCCAGGATACCTTATGGTGAGAACATCACTCTCGAAAAGCTGAACCGGATTGAGAAGGCTGAAGAGTACCTGAGAAGCTCAGGCTTCAAACAATTAAGGGTTAGAGATCATCAGGGTATTGCCCGGATCGAATTGGAAGCAAAAGAGCTGAAGAAATTGATGACTCAGGATTTGAGAAAAAAAGTATATCTGAAATTAAAAGGTTTAGGGTTTTCCTATGTAACCTTGGACCTTTTAGGCTATAGAACCGGAAGCATGAATGAGGTGTTATCCGCAGGATCCTCGAATTTGAGTCTCATTTGAGTCAACTGACCTGTGGACAGATTCGGAAAAAGGAAGTAAGCTTTGGATGAAAAAGAAAAGAAAGTCGCCCTGAAGATATTTTTTGACGGCAAATGGAAAGAGATCACTTATGAGGAGCTTTGTTTATCCAACAACTTAGCCCAGGAGGCGCTGGTTACCCTTCTGGTCAAAAAGAAATTAATCGACCCCAGAGAGCTTATGGAGATGATCGCCAAGATAAGAAAGGAAAGATATAAAACCCCAGAGGATAGAAAAGAATAGATGGAAGCAGCCGAAAAAAACTTTACGAGCCCTGGCCAAGTTTTAAAATGGATTGACCATCCATTGAAGAAAAGCAGGAAAAACCTTCTGATAGTTGTGCTTTTTCTCATCCTTGCGCCGACTGTAGTCTTTTTCTCAACCAAAAGCATTTTCTTCCTCTTCCTTTCTATTATTTTTCTGCTGGGGTCTCTTTCCACTTTTTTTTTGCCGACGACCTATGAGTTATCCGAGGATAGCCTAAAGGTGAAATTTTTTTTCAATACCCGAAAGATGGAATGGGGAAAATATCGCAGTTTTTACATGGACAAAAATGGAGTTCTGCTTTCCCCTTTTGAAAAGCCATCCAGGCTGGAGAATTTTCGCGGAATATATTT